>JAROAZ010000042.1 GCA_029432775.1 Pontiellaceae bacterium B12227
TCCGTGACGCGGCAGTAAAAAGCCCCTCCCCGGAAACGGGAAATCCGGGGAGGGGCGGGCAGGCCGGGACTATGGGGAGTCCCGGAAGGAGAATGCTATTGTGGCTTCACCACAGTCATAAGTCTTAAGGTCTCAGGTCGAAAGTCCAGCCCTTCATGTGAAGAGTTCCAGACCTTGGACGTTCCGACCGTCTGACTTTTGACTGCCTATTTCCCATTATAAGCTTTCAGGTAGATTTCCTTCAGTTCGCTGATCAGCGGGTAGCGCGGGTTGGCGCCGGTGCACTGGTCGTCGAAGGCGTCTTCCGCCAGCTGATCGACATTGGCGAGGAATTCTTTCTCGTCAACACCGGCCTCCTTGATGCTCATCGGAATACCGAGCGTGGCTTTCAGTTCATCGATTGCCTTGATCAGCAGCTTCACCTTCTCATCATCCGTCTTTCCGCCGAGCTGGAGATAATCCGCAACGCGGGCGTACCGCTCTTTAACGGTCGGCCAGCTATACTGCGAGAACGCCGCCTGCTTGATCGGGTTATCCGTGGCATTGAACTTGATGACTTCATTAATCATCAGCGCGTTGGCCATTCCGTGCGGAATCTTATACGCCGCGCCCAGCTTGTGTGCCAGGGAGTGGCAGATACCGAGGAACGCATTCGCAAAGCTCATACCGGCGAGGGTTGCGGCATAATGCACCTTTTCACGCGCCTTGCGGTCGCCGGTTTCATAGGACTCCGGCAGATATTTGAAGAGCAGACGCAGCGCTTCCAGGGCCTGCGGATTGGTGAACTCGGTGCTCACAATGGAAACCATCGCTTCGAGGGCGTGTGTTACGGCATCAATTCCGCCGAAGGCCGCCAGCGATTTCGGCATACCCATCACCAGTTCCGGGTCGCAGATGGCCATGTCCGGTGTAAGGGCATAGTCGGCAATCGGATACTTCGCGCCGGTTTCGTCGTCGGTCACCACCGCAAACGGGGTGACTTCAGAGCCGGTACCGGACGTGGTCGGAATACAAACCATCTTCGCTTTCTTACCCAGCTCCGGGAAGGTGCAGATCCGTTTCTTGATGTCCATGAAGCGCATCGCCAGATCTTCAAACTTGGTTTCCGGGCTCTCATACATCAGCCACATAATCTTGGCCGCATCCATCGGGGAGCCGCCGCCGAGCGCGATGATGACATCCGGTTTGAATCCGTTCATCACCTTCAGGCCGGCTTTCACCGTGCTCAGGTCCGGATCCGGCTTCACGTCGTGGAAGATTTCATAATCCATTCCCATATCGTCAAGCGCGGACGTCACTTTGTCGGCAATACCGAGTTCCACCAACGCCTTATCCGTCACGATCATGGCCCGCTTGGAGTCGTTCAGATCCTTCAGGGCAATCGGAAGGCAGCCATACTTGAAGTAGATGTTTTTCGGAATGTTATACCACAGCATGTTTTCGCGGCGCTCCGCAATCGTCTTCACGTTCATCAGGTGTTTCACTCCCACGTTTTCACTGACCGAGTTACCGCCCCAGCTTCCGCAGCCGAGCGTAAGGGAAGGTTCGAGTTTAAAGTTATAAAGATCGCCGATGGCCCCCTGCGAGCTCGGCGTATTTACGAGAATACGGCCGGTTTTCATCATTGCACCGAAGTCGCGAATCCGTTCAGTGTTCAGCGGATCGGTGTAGAGTACCGATGTGTGGCCGATTCCGCCGGCCGCAACCAGCGCTTCGGCCGTATCGAGCGCATTCTGGAAATCAGACGCTTTATATAGTCCGAGAACCGGGCTCAGCTTTTCATAGGAGAAAGGCTCTTCCGGGCCGATCTTGGTGGCTTCACCGATCAGCACTTTGGTGCCTGCATCCACCTTCACACCGGCCAGTTCCGCAATCGCCGCCGCCGGCTGCCCGACAATCTTCGCGTTCAGGTGCCCGTCCACCATAATGGTTTCGCCGACCTTCTTTTTCTGCGGAGCAGTCAGGATCGTGGCGCCGCGTTTTTTGAACTCGGCTTTCACATCGGCATAAATTTCGTCGACCACAACAATGCTCTGCTCAGAGGCGCAGATCACCCCGTTGTCGAAGGTCTTGGAAATCAGGATACTGTTCACCGCAGTCTTGATGCAGGAGGTTTCATCAATGATCGCCGGTGTATTACCCGCCCCCACCCCGAGGGCCGGTTTGCCGGAACTGTAGGCTGCTTTCACCATGCCCGGCCCGCCGGTCGCCAGAATCAGAGCAATGTCCGGATGACTCATCAGCGCATTACTCAGCGCAACGGACGGCGCTTCAATGCAGTCAATCAGTCCTTTCGGCGCGCCGGCTTCTTCGGCCGCCTTGCGGATGAGGTGTGCCGCTTCTGCCGTGCAGCCTTTTGCACGGGGATGCGGGGAGAAAATGATGCCGTTGCGGGTTTTCAGAGAGATCAGCGCTTTAAAAATGGCGGTAGAGGTCGGGTTGGTGGTCGGCACCACACCGGCAATAATACCGATCGGTTCAGCCACTTTCGTGATCCCGAACGTTTCGTCGTGCTCCAGCTCGCCGCAGGTCTTCATGTCTTTGTATTTGTTGTAGATGAACTCGGATGCGAAGTGGTTCTTCGTCACCTTGTCTTCCACGATGCCCATGCCGGTTTCAGCAACGGCCTTTTTCGCGAGGTCAATACGCGCCACGTTTGCAGCAATTGCGGCTTTGCGGAAAATGGCATCGACTTTTTCCTGCGGGAATTCCGCATATTCCACCTGCGCTTTTTTCACGCCGGCTACCATTTCTTCCAACTGTTTCAGCTCTGCAGTTGTCATTTTCTTCCTTGCTCCTGGTTTCGTTTTTTTCCGGGAAATTCCCGGCTTATTTTCAATTTTCTGTCGCCAATCGATACTTGAATATCGAATTGAGCCGCCATGTATACGCCCCTCCAAAAACCGGCGCAACCCCTTTTTAGATATTTTTTTATCGATTGACTTCTATCGATCCAAAGTTATCTTATTGCGCTTTTCACCGGAGATAGAGAATGGAAAATTCGATCACAATCTGCATGGGAAGCTCCTGTTTTGCACGGGGCAATAGAGAGCACTTAGAGTTGATTGAGAACTACTTACACGGAAACGACCTCACCGCTGACATCCGTTTTGCGGGGTGCCGATGCCGGGACGAATGCGGGCGGGGTCCGAATCTTGAAATCAATGGCAATCTCTACCACGAGGTCGATACCGGCACCCTTTTGGACCTGTTGGAGTATCATTTTTCCAGCGTGACGGTTGAAACTTGAGTCGTGAATTTTTCCAAACTCTGGAACTCGATTACCGAATCACGCCTCAATCGTCACTCTTCACGCTCCCCCGCCTGAAAGGAACCCTATGGACCGTAAATTTCCTATCTACACCGAAAAGACCGACTGCCGCGACTGCTACAAATGCGTGCGGCGCTGCCCGGTTAAAGCCATCAAAATTGAAAACAGCCGCGCCACGGTCATTGCCGAACGCTGCATTGCCTGCGGCATCTGTGTGCACACCTGCCCTGCAGGAGCCAAAAAGGTCCGCAACGATCTTTCGCGGGCCAAAAACCTGCTGGCCCGGAATCCGAAAGTGATTGCTTCGCTCGCCCCTTCATTCGTCAGCGAATGGCCGGATGTAAAACCGCAGGCGATGGCCGGGGCCATTAAACAACTCGGGTTCCATGCCATCAGCGAAACGGCCCTCGGCGCGGAAGCCGTCACCCACTCTCTGGCGGCCACACTGAAAAATGCGCGGCCCGGCCTGCATATCTCCACCGCCTGCCCCGTGGTGGTGGACCATATCCGGAAATATCAGCCCACCTTCACCGCCAACCTGACGCCGATGCTCAGCCCGATGCAGGCACACGCCCGCCTTTTAAAGGAACATTACGGCACCGACTGCGCCGTCGTATTTTTCGGCCCCTGCATTGCCAAAAAATGCGAGAGCGATGAATTTCCGGAATACACCGATATTGCGCTGACCTTCAAGGATCTCTTCCAATGGTTGGAAGAAAAAGGGATTGAACCCGCCACCGCCCCCGAAGAAGCGTTCCAGCCGGCTCATGCCGTACACGGCGCGCTCTATCCCATCATCGGCGGGATGAACCAGACGCTGGAAGACTACAACCTTCCAAAGCTTGAACTGATTGCCACCAGCGGACTGGATGCGGTTTTCCAAACCCTGGAAAACCTGGATTCGGACACACTGACCGAAAGCGTGTTCCTTGAGGCGCTGGCCTGTCCCGGCGGGTGTATTGGCGGGCCGCAGATGAATAAATACAAACCGATTCTATCCGGCGAGCTGGCGGTTCGTCGAAGGGTGCTCGGCCGCACGCCGGGAAACCTGGAAGCCGATGCCGTGGCACATACCTTCCTGCCGGACCCGCAGGAACAGCATCACCCCGATGAGGAGGAAATCAGCAAGGCGCTTCATCTGGTGGGAAAATACAAGGCCGACGACGAACTCAACTGCGGCGGTTGCGGCTACGAAACCTGCCGGACCTTTGCCCACGCCCTGCTCACGCAGAAGGCGGAACCCGACATGTGCCTTTCCTTCCTGCGGAAACGGGCGCAGAAAAAAGCCAATGCCCTGCTGCGCTGCATGCCCTCCGGCGTGGTGATTGCCGACCACGATCTGCGCGTGGTGGAATGCAATAAAAACTTTGCCCGCACCGCAGGCAGCGACACCCTGCTGGGCTACGAAGCCCGCCCCGGTCTGGAAGGCGCCGATCTGCGAAAAATCCTGCCGTTCGCCCATTTGTTTGAACAGGTGAACCGAACCGGACGGGAGTTCCATTCCGAGGCTCTGCGCGAAGAAGAGCGCCTGCTGAACGTAACGATCTTCCCCATCGAACCCGGCAAAACGGTGGGCGGAATCATTCTGGACGTTACGCAAACGGAAAACCGCCGGGAACTGATTGCCCAGAAGGCGCGCGAGGTGATCGATAAAAATATGGCCACCGTGCAGGACATTGCCTGCATGCTCGGCGAGCACATGGCCGACACCGAAATCCTCCTCCGCTCCATCGCCGACGACTATGCCGAAACCCCTGAACTGAAAACCTAAATCCACAGATTGCACAGATTTCACGGATTAGGAATCCCCCAATCCGTGAAATCTGTGGATAAGAAAATGAAAAGTTTATTTACAGAACTGGAGTTTCATCAGGTGCGCAAGCATTCGCAGCATACGGCGGGCGATGCGTTCATGGTGCACAAGGACTCTGAAAACCACCGGCTGCTAGCAGTGCTTTCGGACGGGCTCGGCAGCGGCGTGAAGGCCAATATTCTGGCCAACATGACCGCAAAAATGGCGATCAAGTTTGCCGAAACCCATACCGACTTTGTCCATTACGCGAAGGTGATCATGAACTCCCTGCCGGTCTGCCAGGTGCGTAAGATTGCCTACTCCACCTTCACCGTGGTCGACTGCCGCCCGGACGGAAGCGTCCATATTGTGGAACAGGGCAACCCGCCGTTCATTCTGCTTCGCGACGGTGCGCCGGTTGAAATTCCGTTTCAGGAATACGGCAGCGAACAAGGCGACTACCGCAAGCTGCGGGTCTATCGTTTCAATGCGCAGCCGGAAGACCGGATTGTGTTTTTCAGCGACGGCGTAACGGAATCGGGCATGGGATCCGAAGGCTATCCGCTGGGCTGGCGCAATAAAGGCTGTGCCGAGTTTTCCCATGGGCTGGTGGAACATGATCCGAAGATTTCCGCCCGGTTGCTGGCCAAGCAGATTGTGCGCGGGGCGCTGCAGCGCGAGCCGGATCGCAGGGCCTATGATGACATTACCTGCGGCGTGCTTTATTTCCGTACGCCGCGCCAAACCCTGTTGGCCTCCGGTCCGCCGTTTTCCGATAAAAAAGACCGCGAGTATGCAGACCGCGTCCGGACCTTCAACGGATGCACTATTGTGAGCGGTGGGACCTCGGCCGATATTGTGGCGCGCGAATTCGGTGCTGATATTGAAACCGATCTATTTCGTTTCAAACGCTCTAAGCTGCCGCCGATTTCCCGAATGGACGGCGTGGACCTGGTGACGGAAGGCATCCTTACGCTGACCGAAACGCTAAACCTGCTCGACGGCAAAGAACGCCCCGCGCAGCCCAATGCGGCCACGCTGCTGAGCGACCAACTGGTTAACTCGGACATCATTCACATTCTGGTTGGAACGCGGATTAACCAGGCTCATCAGGATCCGAATCTTCCGGTGGAACTCGAAATCCGCCGCAGCCTGATGCGCCGGATCGCAACCACACTCGAAGACCGATATTTCAAAGAAGTCAAACTGGAGTTCATATGAAAACCGTAAACGTGTCTATCTGCACCGGCACAACCTGTTATCTGATGGGCGGTGCGCACCTCTTAACCTTCGACGAAATGCTCGATCCGTGCACGGCGGATCATGTCAGCATCTGCGGCTCGCACTGCCTGGGCCTCTGCAACGACGAATCCAACGGCAAGCCGCCGTTTGTGAAGGTAAACGATCAGGTGATTTCCGATGCCACCCTCAACAAGGTGCTCGACAAAGTCCGTGAAGAAATCGAGGAGGACGCCCATGTTTCATGACAACAAAGCCAACCGGCTCCGCAAAGAAGTCCTCGTTCGGGTGGCCCGTGCCTTTTATAACGAACAAGCCGATGACGCCCTTAACCGTATTCCGCTGGCCATGCGGCCGAAGTCGACAAAAGACTCTTCGCGCTGCTGCATCTATAAAGACCGCGTGGTGCTGAAATACCGCAGCATGGCCGCGCTGGGCTTCAGCGTGGAAAGCGAAACCGATGAACTGAAAAGTGTCAGCGCCTATTTTGAAGAAGCGCTGCAGCGGGAACAACCAGTTGATCCGGTGCTGACCGTGATCGATGAAGCCTGCAGCGCGTGTGTGACCACGTGTTACACCGCCACCGATGCCTGCAAGGGGTGCCTTGCCCGTTCCTGCGAAGCCGTCTGCCCGAAAGATGCCATTGAGTTCCGCAGCGGAAAGGCCTGGCTGAATCCTACTACATGCATGAACTGCGGGCTCTGCATGAAGGCCTGCCCCTACCATGCGATTATCCGCATTCCGATTCCCTGCGAAGAAGCCTGCCCGGTCGGCGCCATTACTAAAGATCCGGAAACCGGTCGCGAGATTATCGACCACACGAAATGTACCTACTGCGGAAAGTGTCTGCGCGAATGCCCGTTCGCCGCCATCTCCGATCTGTCGCAGATGGTTGATGTGCTGAAGCAACTCGAAGGCAGTAAAGCCGTCGCCATGATTGCGCCGTCCATCATCGGTCAGCTTCCGGGCACCCTGCCCCAGTTGAAGAGCGCGCTCAAGGCGGTCGGCTTTTCCGATGTGGTCGAAGTGGCTGAAGGCGCAGAAGAAACCACCCGGCACGAAAGCGCTGAATGGGTGGAGAAGATGGAAGAAGGCGAACGCTTTATGACCACTTCCTGCTGTCCGGCCTATATCGAGACCGTCGAAAAGCATCTTCCGGAGATTGGAAAATTTGTTTCCGACACGCCGACGCCCATGGCTTATACCGCTTCCAAGGTTCGGAAGACGGATCCTGATGCCACCACGGTTTTTATTGGACCGTGCATTGCCAAACGCGTGGAAGCCACCCGGAATCCAGACGTGGATTATGTGCTCACTTTCGAAGAGCTCGGGGCCATTCTGGTGGGAGCCGGAGTGGATGTCTTTGAATGCGAAGAACAGGTAACACCGGACGTTTCGCGCGAAGGCCGCGGGTTTGCCGCCAGCAGCGGCGTAACCAACGCCGTTAAAGCGCTCGCACCGGAAGAGGCCGAACTGAAGCCGGTTCTGGTGGACGGGCTCGATGCCAAAACCATCCGGCAGATGAAGATGTGGGCCACAAAATCGTGTCCCGGGAACTTTGTTGAGGTGATGTCCTGCGAAGGCGGCTGTATTGCCGGGCCCGGCACGCTCGGGAATCCGCGAATTGCCAAAAAGCAACTGAATGCCCTGCTGGACGAAAGCCCGGCCATTCAGGCCTCTCGGTTCTAAACAGACGGGCATCTGTTTGCAGGGCGGGCATGGTTGACGGAGGTAATTGAGCGCGAAGAGCAAAGAATTTGCCCGCCGACGGCTGAAAGGTTTCACAGGCTGGCACCTTTCCACGAGCTGAATATTCGGGAGTGAAGTGGAGCCTTGGCTCCGCTGCGCGAAACTCCCGGATTTCAGGTCGGGGGTAAAAAATGACCCAACCATTTAAGCCCCACAATCTTAATATGATCAAATGCACTACCTGCGGTAGCATCAGGTCCTTGCGTATTATCTCCCATCAAAGCCGTATTTTTACTCGGGTTTATTACGATTGTTATATATCGATACATTTTTATCGTTTTGAATATTGACCCTAATCGATATTTATATATCTTATTAACCCAACGACAGAGATGAACTCTGATCGCAATAGGATTGAACGATGAAAAAAGTAAATATCAGCATCTGCACCGGAGCCAACTGCAACAAAGCGCAGGCCACCTGGATGAAACAATTTGATCAGATTCTGAGCCCGTCCATGAAGTCTAAAATCCAAATGGACTGCACCCACTGCAAAGGCAACTGCCCGGTCAATCACGACATGGCTCCGCAGGTTCGAGTGAACGACACCCTGTATGTTCGCGCCACCCCGGCCGAAGTCCGAACAGCCATCATGGCGGTTGCATAAGATTTTACCTTGAGCGCCGCAGTTTCACGGATATGCCCTCTCCTTTGCATACGTGAAACCGAAGCGTTCAACGGATTGAACCTCCTCATCGTTCAACCCACCTCAGGGGAGCCATCCCCGATCTCCCAGGACGGGCGTTAACGCGCCCGTCCTTTTTTTCCAATGGTTGGAAGCCAGCCTACTGAACCGTCAGGCCATACTTGCGGAAGATGTCGGCAAAATGCTCGATCTCTTCGGGCTCGGGCACCCGGGTTTCGGACAGGCGGTACGGCAGCCCGTATTTTTTCCATTTCCACTCGCCCATCTTGTGGAAGGGCAGCAATTCGATCGTTTCGATATTTCCCAGCTCCACGGCCCACTTGGCCAGTTTGCGCATGTAGTGGACCCGGTCGTTGAGCTGGGGCACAAAGACATAGCGAAGAATGACCGGCTTGCCCCATTCGGCCAGATATTCAGCAAAGTCAAACGTACGCGAGTTTGATTCCCCCGTAATGATCTGATGCATGTTGGCATTGACGCATTTGACATCGAGCAGGAACAGATCGGTCAATTTGACGATCCGTTTCACGGTATCGGTTAGCGGGGTAAAGCCGCTGGTGTCGACCACGGTATGAATGCCTTCGGCTTTGCAGAGGGTCAACAGCGCTTCAAGGAAGCGCGGACGGCTGAGCGGCTCGCCGCCGGAAAAGGTGACGCCGCCGCCAGAGGTCCGCATGAAGGTTTTATATTTGCAGATTTCGTCGAACACTTCGCCGGCGGTTGTTTCCTCGCCGCCATCAAACTCCCACGATTCTGGGTTGTGACAGTAGAGGCAGCGCAACGGACAGCCCTGAAAAAATGCCACGAAGCGGATGCCGGGGCCATCAACCGTCCCGCAGCTTTCGTAAGCGTTGATCCGCCCCTTCTCTTCTCTGGCTTCTTCAATCGTCATATCAATCAAATTTGAACAGAAGACCGCAAAGTACGCAAAGTGAATCTCTAAAAGCTCTTCTTGGCGTTCTTTGCGACCTTCTGTTTAGAAGTCCTACATCCGTTCGTGGAAGGTGCGGTTGATGACGTCGAGCTGTTGCTCGCGGGTGAGGCGGGTAAAGTTTACAGCATAGCCCGAAACACGGATCGTCAGCTGCGGATAAAGCTCCGGATGCTCCATGGCGTCTTCGAGCATGGCGCGGTCGAATACGTTGACGTTGATGTGCTGGCCGCCTTCGATGAAATAGCCGTCGATCATACTGGCCAGCATGTCGGCACGCGCTCCCATGGCTTTGCCCAGTGCGCCGGGCACGATGGAGAAGGTATAGGAAATTCCGTCCTCGGCATCGTCGTAGGGCAGCTTGGCCACAGAGGCCATCGATGCGATGGACCCTTTCATATCGCGGCCGTGCATGGGATTGGCCCCCGGTGCAAACGGCTCGCCGGCTTTCCGGCCGTCGGGCGTGTTGCCGGTTTTTTTGCCGTACACCACATTGGAAGTAATGGTCAGGATCGACATGGTGGCTTCGGCTCCGCGATAGGTCTGATGCTTGCGCAGCTCTTCCATGAAACCGTGTGTCAGCTCGCAGGCAATCGAGTCGGCGCGGTCGTCGTTATTTCCAAAGGCTGGAAAATCGCCTTCAATTTCATAATCGACGGCAAGTCCCATCTCATCGCGAATGACCTTTACCTTTGCATGCTTCATGGCGGAGAAGGCATCGGTCACGACGGATAGTCCGGCAATGCCCCCGGCGAGGGTGCGGTGAACGTCGGCGTCGTGCAGCGCCATCTGCAGCCGTTCGTAGGCATATTTATCGTGCATGAAGTGAATCACGTTGAGCGTGTTGAGATAGAGCCCGGCCAGCCAGGCCTGTACGAGTTTAAACTTGGCCATGACGCGGTCGTAGTCCAGATATTCAGCGGTAATGATGCCCACATCCGGACCGACCTGTTTGCCTGAGATATCATCCACGCCACCGTTGATGGCATAGAGCAGTGCCTTGGCCAGATTGCAACGAGCCCCGAAAAACTGCATCTGTTTTCCGATCGGCATGGCGGAGACACAACAGGCAATGCCGTAGTCGTCGCCGAACTTCGGGCGCATGAGATCGTCGTTTTCGTACTGAATGGTGCTGGTATCGACCGAGACTTTGGCGCAGAACTTTTTAAAAGGAGCCGGCATCTTTTCCGACCACAGCACGGTCAGGTTCGGCTCCGGTGCGGGGCCGAGGTTATAGACCGTGTGCAGAAAACGCATGCTGCTGCGGGTGCAGAGCGGTCGACCGTCGAGCCCAAGACCACCGATCGACTCGGTGACCCAGGTTGGGTCGCCGGAAAAGAGTTCGTCATAAGCCGGGGTGCGCAGGAAGCGGATCATGCGGAGCTTCATGACAAAGTGGTCGATGAATTCCTGTGCTTCGGCCTCGGTGAGGGTGCCCGCGGCCAGATCACGCTCGATATAGATATCGAAGAAGGTGGAGACCCGGCCGAGCGACATCGCGGCGCCGTTCTGTTCTTTGGTGGCGGCGAGGTAGGCCAAATAAGTCCACTGCACGGCTTCCTGAGCCGATTCCGCCGGACGGGCCAGATCGAAACCATAGGTCTTGCCCATCACCTTCAGCTCGTTCAGCGCCCGCAGCTGTTCGGAATATTCCTCCCGATCGCGAATCACCTCTTCACTCATGGCTTTCAGGTCGGTCTGCGCTTTCTGGTGCTGTTTATCCTCAATCAGGAAATCGACGCCATAAAGGGCCACGCGGCGGTAGTCTCCGATGATTCGGCCGCGGCCATAGGCATCCGGCAGGCCGGTCACGATGCCGGCGGAACGGGCGGCGCGCATTTCGGGCGTATAAGCATCGAATACGCCGTCGTTATGGGTTTTCCGATACTTGGAATAAAAGTCGTTGAGCTGGTCGTTGAAGTGATAGCCGTAGGCATCGAGCCCGACTTCCACCATGCGGCGGCCGCCATTGGGCATAATACCGCGCTTGAGTGGAGCTTCGGTCTGCAGGCCGACAATCTTTTCGAGCGACTTATCGATGTATCCGGCTTCGTGGGAAACGATGGTGGAGGGAATATTGGTATCGGCATCCAGTACGCCTTTCCCTAGTTCCTCCTTCATCAGTCCGGAAACCTGCTTCCAAAGGTTGGAAGTTGCTTCAGTGGGCGGAGCCAGGAAGGAATCGTCGCCCTCGTAGGGCGTATAGTTGCACTGAATAAAATCGCGGACATCGACCTTCTTTTTCCATGATCCGTCGTTAAAGCCATTCCATGCATTGCCTGCCATCATTGATCACTCCCTGGGTAAAACGCCATATAATCGTTGGATGCCGAAGGCCGGTCAACGACATTAAATGGATATTCGCAGGACCTCCCAATAAATCGAACATCATGTATCGATTGACGTATATCGACCTAGACTGGTACCATTTTACTTAATTACTGGAGATTTACCTACATGAGCCAAATGGAACGCAAAACAGCCGGAGTGCCCACCCTTAAGCGCCTCCCCCTCTACCTCCGTCTGTTGCGAAAGATGAAAGAAGACGGCTCGGAATATGCATCCGGAACCGTTGTGGCGAAGGAACTGGGACTTGATCCCATTGTTGTACGCAAAGATTTAGCCATTACCGGAGCCGTCGGCCGGCCGCGCCTCGGCTTCCCGATGGACGAGATTATTGAAGCCATCGAGGAATTCCTCGGCTGGTCAAACACCACCGATGCCATTCTCGTGGGCGTCGGCAACCTGGGTGCAGCCCTGCTGGGTTATAAAGGAATTGAGCAGCACGGCATGCGCATTGTTGCGGCCTTCGACAGCGACCCAGCCATTATCGGAACGACCGTAAACGGAAAAACCGTGCTGGATATCGTAAAAATGCCGGAACTGGTGAAACGCATGCACGTCCAGATCGGTGTCATGACCGTGACCGCATCGGTTGCGCAGGACGTTGCCGACGCTATGCTCGCGGGCGGCATCCGCGCCATCTGGAACTTTACCCCGACCAACCTCGATGTGCCGGACTATGTGATTCTCCAGCGTGAAGAACTGGCCTCCAGCCTCGCCGTCCTCTCTCATCGCCTCTTGGTGGAAAGCTCCCGCCAACCGTAGCGTACAGCATCCAGGAAAGTCCGGGTTTCACGTGCAATCCAAAAAGTTTCCCCAAAGCTTCAGCCACGAACTTTCCGAGCCACTTTTGAAGCGATATATCACCTTTATTCCGAGGTGATTCTCAAGCTTATGTTCGGGATGTGCCGGTCGATATGTGAAGATAAGGCATAAATAAAAGTTATACAGCCCGTCATTTCAAGTAACTCTTCCAGTGTGACTAACGCATGGTAGATTTTATCCTCTCCATAATGGTCATATCGATAACTTTCCGGCAGTTCCACTCCGAGGCCTCCTGCGACATACAGCAACGCTCCCAGAGCCATCCATTTTCTCATTCTTATAGGCAGGCGAAAGAAAAAAGGTATATAGAAAGCGACAATAACCACTACCAGAACTGAATACGGAATTACCCACGCAAACAAGAGGTAACCACCGGTGTTTAAAGCATCCTGTACAGCACCGGATATCGCTTCGTGAAACTGAATCGACTCATCGATGCTTATTCCGAGAAAAATGATGGCCATCAACCACCAGTGAAAAGACTTCAAACCCTGCTTGCGTGCGGCCCATGCACAGATGCAAGCAAGTAGCGCGCAAAACCCCAGCAAAAAGGAAGAAAACAGTGTCGGCAGGTTTCCTTCGCAATCGAAATTTAAAGGGATAAGCGGTATGACACACCAATCGAGAAAAACAGGAAGATAGCTGAGGCAATGCAAAAAGAATAGCAGCACGACCATAATGGAAAGGCAGAGTACGATCTTTTTCGGATGTAAACGGATTTCCATCAACGCTTCCTTATACGTGCTTTAATAAGATTTACGGACTCGCCGTAAATAATGTCTTCGTTAATCGGATAGAGCCAAACTTTGTTAACAGTGTATTCAACTGCCTCACAAGACCCCATAATAAACTATAATTTAAATCATGTTATAGAGACGATCACAACGAGAACCTGTATAAAATGACAGCTCTGATGCCCTAAACAGGAAGCAGCACAATGGATTTCTTCTATAACTATGACAGTTTCTTTGAGCGTTACGCCCATTTCTGGGACTTTCTTGAAATCGTCGGTTGGTTCGGAATGGCATTCATGGCACTGCTGGCGATTGAGCTGGCCTATGATACGATCAAAAATCGAGGACAGGGCCTGAAGGATTCCCTGGCGAATTTAAGCTTTATTGCATTCGATTACTGGATCGAAACCACGCTTTACAGTCTGCTGCTGATTGCGATCCTGCTTCAGGTTGAGCCGTATGCGTTCTTACATATTCCCATGACCCCATTAACCTGGATCATCTGCCTTCTTTTTACTGACTTCACATATTACTGGATGCATCGGAGCGAACACATGGTTCGTTTTTTCTGGGCTCACCACAGCATCCATCATTCATCGGAATCCTACAACCTTACAACGGCAGGCCGCTTGTTCTGGTTCCTCGACATCTTCATCTGGCTCTACTATATACCGTTGGTTTTGATCGGATTTGACTTGGCTCAGATCCTCTCCTGCATGCTGATTGTTTTTAATTACATGTCCTGGATTCATACGGAGAAGATTGGCCGCATGGGCTGCTTTGAACTGATCTTCAACTCTCCCTCATTCCACCGAGTTCATCATGGGCGGAACAAAATTTATATCGACAAGAATTTTGCCGGTCTATTTGTCTTCTGGGACAAATTATTCGGCACTTTTCAGGATGAAACCATCAAAGTTGACTTTGGTGTCAATACTCCAATTAACACGTACAATCCCATCAAAATCGGACTGATCGAATACAGTCGATTAATCTACGATATCTATCATGCAAAAAACTGGGGCGACAGATTCAGATACGTAGTCATGAGACCGGGGTGGAAGCCCGATGGATGCGAAAAAGTGCCGGAAGATACCGCCTCATAACAACCGCCTCAATACCCTTAGTGGGTATTAAAATATCTGCTGTTCAGTTTATATTTCAATTCATAGATTTTTTTTGCAACGGGTCTGAACAATCGGCTCTGGTTCGTGAGATATACACAGTTTTCGTTGAAAGAGAATCTATAGGACGGATCAGCGTAGAGGCTGTTAATCTCCGCTATGTCTCCGCTCAAGAGTGCGTACCGATTACAATTCTTTACCTTGCTTGCCCTGACCCGATCAACGGGCAGACCATATTTTTCAGCCAGCATCACGCCCAAATTCGAAGCCTGATTGACAAACTTATATTTTTTTTCAGCTGATCGGGAATTAGAATCGGATTCTGGAAGTACACGATAAATCCCCGTGGATTCTTCCAGATAATAAAGAGAACCATAGTTAGTCAGTTCACACCATGTGGTTGTATCGCCCATCGGCAGCAATTTAAACAGCTCTGGGCTTTGGTCAAATATCTCCAACAGGTCTCTCGTTCGCATGAAAGCAGTACACGGGGAAATCGAATATTTTCGATGAATGATATCAAGTTTAAATATTGCAAGATCATCATTCACAACATGTTTAACATTCCGTTTTTTGTTGGCACTCCTGATCCTCTTCCCCGATATTTCATCGAGTATATCATAATCAGAATGTACCATCGCAACAGACGGGTTCGCTTCCATTGCATCAAACTGTTTCTGAAGCTTGAGCGGATCTGTCCATAGATCATCGCCATCACAGAGAGCAATATATCTGCCTAGACACGCCTTGGCTGATTCAACGTAGTTATAGACCCCCTGAGACCTAAACTCTTCACGCCCCGGATCAAACTGCGAACGGAGAATAAGCCGAATGCGATCGGGATATTTTTCGGCATACTCGATACAAATTTCACGCGTCCCATCCGTTGACTCGTCTTCACCAATACAGATTTCAAAAGGAAAGTCTGTTTTCTGCCCCAGCATACTGTCAATGCATGCACGTATATAAGGTGCATGGTTATAGGTGATGAGACTGGCACTCACCACGGGAACAGTTTCTCGAATATCAAATTTCATATAATCATCTCGCCTGCTGCCCTCGGAACAGCACTCCCTCGCCAGTAGCTCTATGGATAGAATTCATCAAATATATGGATAACGTGAGGCACGAGTACCATATTTTTATATTTTGACCTAATGGTATTAAGCATTATTAATACCAATAGAAAGAATCCTGAGCGTTGCATTTTCTGCTCCCACTGTCGTACCAATCCGCCGAGGTTCGTTAACCACAGTAGCGGACAGACCATCCTGTCAACGTAGTTGCAAACAGGTCGATAGGTTACACACTCAACGGATAGCTGAATTGGATCACAAGCCTCATTTGGCTAGTTATATCGGTTCAACTGAACTCCCCGTCCCGATAAGCCGGGAAATAGTGCGTGTCCTTCAGTTGCCGCGCCGCAGTCAACTCGGCATAACGGGATGGATTCGTAATACGCCCACAAAAAGTAACCGGTTTAGTCTCCGAACTCCACCCTCTTTTATATCGGCTCAACCCATCCTCTCCAGTACCGGAAAAACCAACACCACCTCCCAGATCCAGCTTTCGGGCAGCACCGGAAAAAAACTGGAAGGAGTAAAGGTCCAAGGCATAAAATGCGGCCATTTTGTAGCCGATATCATTAACGGCACCCAGATGACAATGCACAACATCATCCTGAATATAAAAGATCTGAGCTCCGATCACTTCTCCCTCAAAAAAAGCCTGATGAACCACAACCTCCGGCATACTCAGTTGCTGCACAAAAGCCCGCTCTGAAAAAGCGCGAATCCCGGAGATTTTGTGACGAAGCCTCAACTGATTATACAGCTTGTTCCAGTCTCTGGAAAAACCTGCGGGATCTTTGCACACTTCAACGCGCACCTTCTTTAATGCTTTCCGTGCCTGCTTAACATGACCCCGTGAACCGATTTCCTCTATAGGCCGGGATAGATCGACAATAAAGTGCTCTTTAAAGGGGTTTACAACATCAAATGACTTTCTCAGACTATCCAATGTATACGACCCATAGGGATCCGCCACGAGGGACACACTGACAATATCTTCCGGCAATTCGTCCAAATCATCAGGCACACCGTCCCAGTCCTGACAGCAAAACAGCGGGTAACTTCCCATCACATCATAGTCTGTGGTTCCGGCAATTCTTCGCTTAAGCAGATATCCCCCACTCCTTGGAAGTTGAATGAGTTCTCCGAATTCAGACAATGATTCAGCATACGCTCCGCTCGCATAACCATCCTGTTTTTGACAACCTGTTAACATCTCATATCCTATGAAATCCTTGAAGCATTGTTTGTTATTTCATTGTTCTTAACCGCAGCTTCCCAGCCTTGGATTTCGTGCATTGCTTTTTTTAGCAAATGTCGGAAGGCAAGATACCAGCTTTTGTAATTCATTTTCCGAATCACAATATCCTTTGTTTTTCAATCCTGCTTGCCCAGGGATTATTATACCCCGCATATCCAGCTAAAAAGTCCCCCTCCAAATAACCCTGCCCGTTAAAAAACTCAAGCAGCCGGGAAGAATTTACCGTTCCTGCCGATAAACCTGCATAATCAGGGTCATAGGTTCCGTGCGCAAAATACACTTGGTCTTTGAATACATAGGCCACCTCAACAGAGATCGGTTTATCCTTATCGTACAAGATTCCGAAATAGAGACGGCCCTTTGCAGAAAATTTTGGAAATAATTCCCGGTAGAATTTCTGCTTTTCCTCCTGAGCTACATACTCTCCAGCCTTCCAGCTAATCAGCTCAATCGCGATATAACTATTCAGGCAATACTCCACATCCCCCGGATCACAGTTAACCTCATATCGCAGATTGTCTCCCAACACTTTTTCAAGTCGTCGTGATTTCTTTCGTAACTTCCTGTGACCCATCCAGAAATCTTCCCATTTCCCATCTAATTTAACAATGGGTGATTCCGGCCCAGGCTTAGCTCTGGTCCAGTAACTTGGGAACGGGAACAAGTGATCTAAATTCTGACACAAGTGAGACTCTGCAAAAGTTTCGTCATAAGTGATCACATCCCATGCAGTATATTCCTTGTGAAAGTATGCACGTAAGCGTTCCCAACAAATGCCTTCATGATTCTTGCGGATGATCGGGTAAGGCTTATCAACATCCGTTTCCCAAGGCGTAGTGGCATGAGAAAGTTGTAGCAGTTCAATGCCGTGCACCTTGATTCTGTGAACACACATCGGAAATATAGCCAACAGCACAGAAGTGGAGGCGTCGCGAAAGAGCAAAATAAATACCTGATCACCTGAGCTCGCGTGTATACAGGAAGTGTAAAAAAAATCAAAACTGGAAAAAATAGATGGCCGGGAACTACGTTCCAAAAGTGCATCCCATTCTGATTCCAAGCAAAACAGTTCCGGACTGAATTCCAACTTTTCCACAATAATTTTTTTACTTAATGTCGTCATTTAAATCCATTTTCCTAAATCAACCCATCCAGACCACCGCTCAATCAAACCTCCGGCGTAAAGCCTTTTTCACTTATACAGCATACTAAAGCAGAGCCCATGCCACCCTAATTCCTTATTAAATTCCTGTATTTTTCCGTAAAAACTCCAATCGGAGAAACAGTATCCGTCAGTGGGAGTAGAGTGATCAAGTGCCCATATAGTCATGAAACCAAAAAAATAACCCCGCCAAGAATGACGGAGTTAATTGCGTGCGTCCTCCCTTCAGGAGGAACGCTTCAGATGGCGTAACGTGCTATTTAATTATCTTTGCAAGGAATGCGTCCAGACAGTTCAGCGACTTAGTCTTCATAGCCGTTCTAAATGCGGCACGCCGCTGGAGCCTACGCTCATGCGTGGCTACCATATAATTCCATACATTACGATCAACTGTTGAGAATGCACTCTTCACCAAAGCTGCATATTCGTTCACCCTCGGCAACACGATCTCTGAGAATACAGATGCCGATTCAACACCATCAATTTCGTACAGCTCGTGAGATTCAGAAAATACATCACACGAGCGAGCTTTTCTAACCGGCATGATGGATGCACCGACCTGACGGCGACGACGAATGCGGCGAGTCAGGAAAAGTCCGATCGTGCTGATGCTCATCAGGCTGATTGTTCCCGGTTCCGGAACCGATGCAATACCGATCACATCCACTTCCTGATAAACCGTTCCTGCGCCCAAAGGATTATTTCCAAAAACAAACCGAACCTGATCAACACCGGAAGCAATTATACCGGTCGAATCCGTTAATGAAACGAGCGTAGAAGCAGCCCCTCCTGAAGCAAAAGGTGAATAATTCACATTCGCTACCGGTGTGAAGCTTGCACTACCTACGGTACTGACCAACACGTCATAAACCTGATTGGCCTGAGTCGCATCACTCCCGCCCCATCCGGCATAAGAGTTAATGAGATCAATATCATACCCATAAACATTAACACTGGTGTCTAATGTAAAGGTGATAGTGCCCGGAAGCTGCGGCGTATTATAAAACGTCTTGCCCGTACCGTCAGTTCCGCCAATAGAGCTTGCACCGTCATTCAGCCCTGAGATGCTGAAAGCACCGCTAGGCGTAAATGCTGGAGTTCCTGTAGCCCCCAGAAATGTTGCATTCCCCGCATTAATCAGATCCCCTCCGGTTCTACCCCCTACAAATGCGTCATGATCGTTGCTGCTGTTATCCGTCTGAATAATAGCAGCCTGAACCATTCCAGCGCAAAGCGCTAGTGCACATGCCAGGACAATTGTTTTTCTGTTTTCTTTCATATGTTTACCTCAAACTTATTTTAAGTTTCGTTTCAAACAGCATAGCCAAATAGCCGCCGATCTGTAAATGACAATTAATAGAATTGTTCTTAACATTTCTTATACCAGATTCCAGAGGCATTAACCTCGGCCCTCTATTCATTCTATAGACGCCTAGCACGTAATATTTTTTTAAGCCAGCCGGCTGAATATTTTCCAATGAATAAGAAATCATTCTTCGGGAATAACAAAGTCCAGATCCTGCACCCGCGATTCGTTCCAACTAAACTGCCACAGCTTACTTTATGGGAATTTTCCTCCAGGCGATTCCTGTGGATTCCGTAAACTCCCGCGCTGTAAAGCACCAGATCACCAGTTTCTTGCCGGAAAGGTATTCGGGATCCTTTCGTGATTTCCCGTATAACGTGCGCCTTGATGGGCCTGCACCGGAACCTTTTACCCCAATAAGGTCGCAGGAGACCCCTGTTCTTAGAGCAAGCTGATCAACCAGTCCCGCACCGACCGCATGCATATCGCCCCCTCCATGAAATACCAGCGTATGGCTGTCCCCGAGCAGAAGAATGGGGCTGGAGGGATCTGACTCAATAGGCTGCCCGGTTGATTCCGATGTTACCGAAGTCAGCTGAATCCGTTCTTTCGGAGGCCTTTTCCCGCTCAGCATTTGCCATAGATCACCGCTGATTTGCTGCTCAATGGCGGCTTTCCGGAACGTTGCTTTCGGCGTTTCTCCGTACCAGGGCAACATCTCGATTCGTGAGAAAAGCTCATCGGCCAGCAATTCCATGCCCCGTTCTGCCCAATGAGAGTCTTGCCGACAGTAAAGAGCCTCATTACCGGCCGCTCGTTCCGTAAGAAACTTCGGAGTCATATCAACCACTTCAACCCCTTCCTTCTTCAGAAGCTCATAAAACTCCTGATGGCTGGAATCCAACCGGGTATCAGCCGTATAGCCGGCCGCCAGCTTATCCGGATAGATGGCCACTTTCGGCGGTACCGGCACAATCCATAACTCGACCCCGGCCTCTTTAAGCTGTGCATGAAAATCCAGAATACCCGGCAGCGGGTCTGCATAGTCGGGGTTCGACGCTTTTGAAACCTCTGCGGCATGCTCTCCCCAGAACTGATTGATCCCCATATGGCGAAGTTCCGAGCTAAGAAAGAGCCAATCGTCCAATCCCCGAACCACCATCTTCCCATTTTTCTCCGCTTGTGCAGCTGTGGATGAACAGTATTCCTTAAATGTTTGTTTCGAAGCTTCGACGATAGGTAGCGGTTCATTTTTTTCCGGTGCAACCACAACCGGTTCCTCTTGTGCTTGCGGGGTTTCTCCTCCCCATATCACCAAGCCTCCGGCAATCCAAAACAGGCCTATCAGTCCGATTCCAATCCGCAGGAACATATCCTTCGCAGTACGGCATACGAATAGAATGATCAGCAAGAGCCCCGCGGCATACGCGATGAGCCCTGCAGGAATTTTCTTTATCGCCATGCCGGCTTGATCCACTGGCTCTGCCCAGCCATATGCATCCAGCAGCGGCAACCCATCCAGCTCGCTTTGGTTTATCGATCCATATTCATCAAACACATCATTCCAAGAACGCAGCTGCACCTTGACCTGACTGCCCATCTTCCACTCGGCCACCCTGGCCAGCTTGTTATCCTGCATGGACCGCATGAAGGCAACGGTCTCATGGATTTCGTCCACATGTTTAAAATGCACCATACAGACATGGTCGCGATACGGAACGCTGCCCGGAATAGGTATTTCAGATACAGCGAGGACCGTTGCATCGACGATAATTTCTTCTCCAGCCTCTGGAACGAGCAGCGATGACTTCTGCTCTTTTTCAGATTCAGCCGGCTGAAGATCGAATATACGCCAATCTCCCGATGCCAACTCGCGAGCCGCGAACTCCCAAACCACTACCTTTTTTCCAACCAAGGGATTTTGCCCCCGCGCCCATTCGTCGCGCAGCATTTCACGTGTCGCATACGCGGCATTATCATTACGGGCTAACCGGTCCACCGGCCACTGAAGGTGAAATTGCAACTGATCTGCCAGACCGGAATGCTCGCCCCAGCCCAGCTCTTTCGCAGAATAGATATTGACGAAACTGTCGCCCAATAAAAGAACCTCAGCATCGGCGTCACTAGCCCCGTGCACCTGCTGCAGCGTTACCGTTTGATCTGCAAACAGCGTCGAATCCTCCGGCAGTTTCAGCATGGCCGCAATATCGCCGGCCGCAGTTAACTCTACCGGGGTTCGGCTATAAAGCGGGGTTTCACTTGCTGAAAGAGAATAACGGTCCTGCAAAAATGCCGCTAATCCTTTGGCCACCGCATCCATGCTGGCGGGCGTCCAGTGCGTGTCAGTAATAAGATAGGGCTCGACCTGTGTCGTTTTAAACTGATGCGCCAGTACGGGAGCCGGATCAAACAGGGCCACCCCGGCCGCCGTCACTCGTTGCTTAAACTCATCGAACGACGGATTTTGAATCGGTAGCGGTTGCGGCTTTCGGGTAAGAGGCCCCGGAACAATGCCCGGCTTTGCCGGCACAGGAACCAGAACCAACTCGACTCCATGCGCCGCCAACTGCTGCTGGAAATAAATAATGGCCGCCACGGGGTCAGGTTGGGGAGTCGGATTCGTTGTCGTCCCCTGCGAGGACTTCCGCTTCAGAATCTGCTTATCCAGAAAAGCGGGGCCGATAATATAATCAACATCCGGACGATAGTATAACCAGCGCCCTTTTCCCATATATGCCTTTTCATTCCCTGCGCCCAGATAGCGCGTCAGAACTTCCTGTCCGGGACCCAATAGCGATTTCGTAAGCATCGACCGGTTTTCCAACTGATCCTCATACTTATTAATCCGTTGCAGCAAAAAGGCATTGCGTGCGAGTACGGTCTGCAGTGCGCTATCGCCTTCCTTTGCCGGAGGAAGCTCGCCTAAAGCCGTTACAATATTCAGACTTTGCGGCCACGGCGTACTGCGCTCTCCATTCTTATAGGCTTTGACATCGGCCAATTGCTGAAGAACCGGGATCGTCATTATCAATGCCAAAAACAGCAACATAACTACCGAAGCCAGTTTTTGAGATATGGTCGTGTGACCCACCTCAATGTTGGCTTTTTCTTCCCGGCTCAGGGGTCTGGAATTAGACGATTTCATTCTAGAATATGAAATAGATAAACGGGTTATACGATTGGGTCGTTAAAATGATGAGGGAGAGAATAAATAATCCAAAAATCAGCACGACTTTCCCTGAAGTCAAACGACGAGTAAAGTCCCAGGTCTGTATGCCTGCCCAGGTAATGACGGCGGCCAATAACAGGGAACCTAAATAGTAGGGTTGATAAATGACTCCCTGAATCAGTGAACTTCCGGCCTCCACCTGTTGCACTCCGATCATCGACTTGCAGAAAGCCAACGCGGCCGGAAGATCAACAGCACGGAAAAAGACCCAGGTGAACAAAACGATCGTATACGTGAAGAGCAACCGTACCAATGCTGGAACTCTGGCGCTCAAACCGGACTTCCCGTGCTTTCTTTCCATGGAGAGCATCACACCATGAATGCCACCCCAAATGACAAAATTCCAGGAGGCTCCATGCCACAATCCTCCCAGCAGCATGACCAGCATCAGGTTAATATATGTTCTTACCGGACCTTTTCGATTTCCACCCAATGGAATGTATAGATAGTCGCGCAGCCAGGTAGACAGCGAAATATGCCACCTCCGCCAGAATTCCGTAATCGATTTGGAATGGTAAGGAGAGTCAAAGTTCTTCGGGAAAACGAAGCCCATCATCAGGCCAAGGCCAATGGCCATATCGGAATAGGCACTGAAATCGAAATAGATTTGGAAGGAGTAAGCGATGACCCCATACCAGGAATCGAGACAGGACACGACCCCGGCATCAAACACCACATCCGCCACCTTTCCGCACGGATTGGCAATCAGAACCTTCTTGGTCAACCCCAGCGCAACAAAAGCCGCACCGCGAGCAAATTTCTCGATTGTATGCGTGCGATTCCGGAGCTGATCAGCCACTTCCGAAAAACGAATAATCGGGCCGGCAACCAACTGGGGAAACATGGAAACATAGCAAAAGAAATCGACAGGTTGCCGGATGGCCTTCGCATGCCCGCGGTAGACATCGATGGAATAACTCATCGACTGGAACGTGTAAAAACTAATGCCCAGAGGCAGGGTGACTCGAAGGGCCAAATCAAAATTCCACGCTTCCAATCCCAGGAACTGAACCAACGCATTATAGCTGGAAATCCCGAAATTGAAGTACTTGAAAAAACCCAACAGAGTAAGGTTGGAACAAATGGATATAATCAACGCAACTCGCTGCATCTTTGAACGGTCGCCCCCCTCCTCCAACTCAAGAACGGGTTCGCTCCATGCGCCCCCCCACTGCCGCGAAATGATCAAACCACAAAAATAGTCGATCACGGTGGACGTCATCATCAACACAACAAACAAAGGATTCGCCCAACCGTAAAAAAGGTAGCTGAGCAGTGTCAGCACCAAATGCCGCAGATGCAACTTCGGCATTGCATAATAGAGCAACAACGCCAGCGGAAGGAAATAGAAGATGAAAAGATGAGAACTAAAAACCATAACGGTCGACTACTCCCACCCTACATCCAGGTAGATCCCCACAGGATCAATCAGTTCACTTGAAATGCGCTCACCTTCAAGCTCCGGATGATCATCAACAGACTCGAGAATAAGCCGGTAGGTCTTCCCCTCTTCCCGATTCAGCGGATAGACAGAGGCATCCAGAATCGCCCAATGTTGCACGATAACCTGATGATCATCGATCTCACCTTCGACTATTCGCTCGACGTCGTATAGATATTCAACCAATGAAGAGCGATAAGGGGCGATCCCTTCCGCCGTGGGCATCGGTGATTTTTGAGTAAGTTTCGCATCCAGTATTACACGATTAACCGACTTAAACCGATCCAGCGGCTGGGCCCCGATCCAAACGGTATATTCTTGCCCGATTTCATCCTGATCAAGAACCCGGTCATACCAGGCAATTCCTTCTAATGTACCTGGCCAATCACCCGCACCACTGCGCCAGGCGCCAAAACTCAGCGGGGCTTCTGCCCATGACTTTAATGAGGGCAAACGCACTTTACTTTCATTTCGAATCATGGACCCTTGCTTATAGAAGCGTAAACCGGTTTTCCGAGAATAACTGAGACATACATTATGGTGTTTTTCCGTTTCAATGTTTCCCAATGCATATGTGTCACCGGCAACCAAAAGCTCCAGCTCATCCCCCGTCTGAATAAATGCCATATTCAGATCATCTTCACTAAGACCCAATGCCATAAGCACGCTTTGTTGTTCGACATCCAGCTCCCTAGACATAAAAGTCAGAAAGACGGTAAACTCCAGGCTTTCAGAAATTGCACTTGAAAGTATGGAGCCCATTTCATCGCTGAAGTAACTTCCTCTGGAAACATCCATTTCAAAGAAACGGCTAAGCCGCGCCTTACCTTTACGGGTTAGCTTGCATGAATAGTATCCGTGCTCCGGGTCGTCAACTGCATTAGCCCGGTTGGCCTGACTCCAAACAAATTTCAATCCCCTTTTGTCGGTAGGCCATGCATTGGAATCAGATACCATCCCCTTTGAACCAACCGGAAAACTCAAACTAAGTTCCTGAGCTCCCTGAACCCATACGTCGGGATAAAAATCTGCGTCCCGATGCTTCGTTAACTGAAACCAACGATCCACCTTTTTATATGATTCATCAAACTGGCCTACATAGATATTGATATCTTTTCCGCCACCAGTAATGTTGTTGTACTGCCCTTTTTGTCGATACGGTCCAGTCATTGAGAACAGCTTGGGGTGATTGCTCCACCGCGGATGATACACCTCATGGCGGAAACTCCGTGGTGCGGAATTGAGCCGAATTTTATTATTCACAGATCCATCCAGTGAACGCAGAAGAATTCCCTTATGCGGACCGTCAAACACCCATACAAGATATTGATTATCCGGCGATATTGAAGTCCAACAGCCCGTACCAACCTTCTGAAGAGTTTGATTGGGAATATCAACAACTCCACCCAATGGCCAGGGAAATAAACCCGCCATAATCGTTCCATCAGCTGATAGCTGCAGGTTATCCGGTCCTGCAGAAGTTTTTTCCCAAATAATTTCCTGAATTTCGGGATCATCCAACCGACAACGCTTTATCGGCTTACCGCTATCAACAGTTCCTTTCGGTTCCCCCGCGATATAGTATACCCAGCTCAAGCCGGTATCCGGATCCTGCCAGACCTCAGCAGCATGCCCATGTCCCAGCTTTCTGAGACCACTGCCATCCCAATTAACATAGTAAAAATCATACTCGGTGAAACGAGTAAAAATTATGCCATTTCCATCAGGCGTTATCAGCGGCTTGCGGTAATTACCGACATCCGGCAGGATTTGACGCTCTACCTCACCCTCCGCGCCATCCATTCCCATCAGGACCAGTTGATCCCCCCTGCAGAGTGGATCAGTCCCGTTACCTTCAACCTGACGAACCCAAACAGCACGTGCAGGCGCACCCGCGAATTCATTCAGGGTCATCACCTCAGGCTTCCTACCGCAACCCACACTGAAAAATGAGCAATAAATGGATATCAGGATACCCGCAAACAGGTATCTGGTTCGCATATCGAACTTATCCGAATTTTTTAAAATGCTTTTCATGCGCCTCGTTTGTAAAAAAATTTCTGGATCAACTCGATCCATTGAACCGGAATTAGTTACGCCGGTTTATATGCCAAGTCTAATATTGCTGTTCCATACCATGTACAATAAAAAAAGAGCAAGCCCTCAAAGGAAACATATAAATGCTCTCATATTTAAAGAGTCATAAATTATAAATACAAATCCTCACTAATCATCTTCCACTATGATTCTATAGAATGCGCTCGTCCACTCATTGCTGACTGTCTCAATCCAGTTCGTCATCGTTGAAACAGGAGTAATGATCCCGACATTAGTCCAGGCCGGTGGTGTCAGAATAAACGTCCGCTCAACCCGAGCCTGTATGCCCGTCGTCAGATGATTAAAATCAATCTCAATTTGATTGCCGGCAAGACTAATACCCTCGATAACTGGCACATCAACCACGGTTATCCAGAAAGACTGCGTCGTCGCACCCAATAGATTTGTAGCAATCAGTTCTACGTAGCTCTGTCCGGACTGACTGCTCAGCGGCATCCATTCCACCAATCCGCTGAAAGTGTCAAAACTCATACCGGCAGGTGCGGTACCGAGCACAAATTGAGGTGCAGGAACACCGGTTGCTTCCAATGTATAGCCATATGTATCCCCGACCACAACCGATGTGGGTGCGATCGAAGTAATTTCAGCATATGCCCCATCAACAACTACATTAAAACTTTGCGTGGCAACACCTGTCGAATTAGATGCCAGCAACGATACATAGTTCGTGCCGAGTTGATCATTTTTCGGAGTCCATTCCAATAAACCGCTATCCGCATTGACCGTCATTCCCGAAGGAGCAATATCCAGTTCGAAAAGCGGAACCGAATTCCCAGTGGCTTCTGCATCATAAACATAAGATTCACCGATTATCACCGAAGCGGGCGGCGTGGACACAATTACAGGAGCCACTCCATAAACCTCAATAATCTGAATCCCATTCAGGAAACAGAATCCCCCGGCCCCCGGACTGACCGAAACCGTAAGGTTGCTGCCCGAAAGCCCCTCGAACCGAACATAGTTGCCTTCATTACTTTCTGAAGCCTCAACAAACGCCGCTCCGGGATCATTATAATCTAGAGGCTGCACAACAACTGATTCTCCTCCAATGGAAATTTCAGTCGCACCGCCCCCGAGCCATGGATCAACATAGACAAGTACATCAAAGGTTGAGTCAGGTTCCAATACACTATTCAATCCCGACACGTTAACGGAACGGGATATAAGATCCCAAAGCATACCTCCCATCACTTTATGGTTCTTGTTCACTGGATTGTATACAGGAACAGGAGCGGCAGGTGGAATATTTTGTCCTTCCACAGCATTTTGTGACCATCCACTGTTGTCAAAGATCCAACTGGCAACAGCAGTCGAATGGTATACTCCGGAGGCGCCCTTCAAACCTAAAAGCGCCCCCATGACCACGCCCTCTCCTGTAGAGTTCCAGTTGGTCTGAGACTCAACCCCCATTACATCAGCATCAACAACGGCAGCGAGGCGGTTCCCATCCGTTAAATCGCCGGTACAATCTATCCCGATGAGCTCCGGAACATCACTCGGATCCGCCGGGATTTCCACAATCTGAATGCCGTTTAAGCTGCCCACGATTGATCCATCAGGCGCCGGACTAACCGTTACAACCAGATTGCTTCCGGTGAGCCCATAGAATCGGACATAATTACCGGAATGATCCATTGTAGCGTCGTCGAATGCAGCCCCCGGATCACTGTAATGAACCGTATCAATGACAATCGAGGATCCATTTACCGTGGTCACCAGAGTATGATCACCATTATCCACAGGATCCGTATACACAATCACATCATAGGTAGAGTTTGTTCTGAAAACATCCTGCAATCCCCATATCTCCATTGAACGAGGCGTGTCATCCCAAAGCAAACCTCCCATCAGCTTATGATTCTTATTAGTCGGATTATAATTCACATTGGGAGCTGCCGGAGGCGAGTTCATACCTTCAACTGCATTCTGCGACCATCCGTATCCATAGAAGTCCCAATTGACCGATAAGGCAGGGTGGATGTCTCCTGAACCACTTTTCAGGTTCGCCAGCATACCGGCAGCAGCACCTTCCCCCGTGCTATTCCAATAAATCTGATCCTCAACCCCCATTACATCGCTCTCAACAACTGCTGCCAGCTTATGTCCGCTTTGAAGAGCTCCCGTGAAATTTATACCGATGGTTTCAGGAGGTTCTTTTACAATTACTTCGAAGTTCTGTGTAGCAACACCAACCGCATTGAATGCAAGTACCGATACCGTACTTGTACCGACTTGGTTCAAGGTTGGTGTCCAGTTAACTAATCCACTGACAGCATCCACTATCATTCCGGTCGGAGCCATCAACAGACTGAACTCAGGATCAGGAATCCCTGTAGCTTCTGCACCATAACTATATGGAACTTCGGCAACAGCCTTTATCACAGCATCGGAGATAATAACTGGCACCGTGCCGTCTACCACGATTTCAAAGTTCTGGGTTGCAACACCCACAACGTTCGAAGCCAGCAGGGATACGGAGTGGGAGCCGAACTGGGCAGCTGACGGCGTCCACTCCACCAGGCCGTTGGTCGCATTCACGGTCATGTTCGACGGAGCCAGGTCCAGCATAAACGAGGCGGACGGAATGCCGGTGGCATCAGCATCGTAACTGTAGAGCTGTTCGGCCACTACATTGGTGACGGCATCGGAGGTAATAACCGGAAGCGTGCCGGCCACCACGACATCATAGCTCTGAGTCGCAACCCCCACGACATTCGATGCAAGCAGGGAAACTGAGTTCGTGCCAAACTGCGCGGCGGACGGCGTCCACTCAACCAAGCCATTGGTCGCATTGACCGTCATGTTCGACGGCGCGAGATCCAGCACGAACTCCGCAGCAGGAATCCCGGTCGCCTCAGCATTATAAGTATAAAGTGTTTCAGCAACCAC
>JAROAZ010000043.1 GCA_029432775.1 Pontiellaceae bacterium B12227
GTGGCTTTAACTGCTGTAATGCGAAAATTAATCATTGCGGCAAATTCAGCTGTTAAAAATCCTGATTTTTCTGTTGTCGTTTAACACCGTTGCTCCGTGGCCAGCCGGTCGATGTGCGGCGTCTTGACCAGCTTTTGGCCATAGCAGCCCAGCATGCCGGGGCCGAGATCGTCGGCAAAGATCAGGATGACGTTGGGGCGATCGACTGCAACCGCCGCCAGCGAGATGCCCATGATGGCAATGAATGAGAGAAAGCGCTTCATCTATTTCGCCTCAACCATGCGCGTTTCGCCGTTCACCTTGAGTTTGGCTGTGGCCGGTGCAAGGCCGTCCGCCCTTCGTATTTTGAAGTCAGTTACTTCGCCTTTCGCCCATTGAAAGTCGATCTCAAATCCGCCGCGGGCACGTAATCCTTTTACTTCACCGTCCGGCCAGGCTTTCGGAAGGCAGGGAAGCAGTTCAATTTCGCCGGCGTGCGACTGGATCAGCATCTCCACAATGCCGGCGGCTCCGCCGAAGTTGCCGTCGATCTGGAACGGCGCATGTTTGTCGAACAGGTTGTTGTAGGTCGATTTGCTGAAAAGCATTTCCAGATTCCAGTGTGCCTTTTCAACATTTTTGAAACGCGCCCAGAAGTTAATAATCCACGCGCGGCTCCAACCGGTTCCGCCGCCGCCTTTGGCCAAACGACCATCGATGGAGTTCCGCGCTGCCGCAACCATTTCAGGGCTGTTGTTCATGTTATACTGATGGCCGGGGAAGAGCGCATAGAGGTGGGAAATATGGCGGTGCCCCGGGTCCACTTCGCCGAACTCCTTGGTCCATTCCATCAGGCGGCCATCGGAGCCGACCTGGGGAAGGGCCAGGTTGGCGAGCGCCTTTTCAACATCCTTTGTGAATGCATCGTCGATGCCGAGAATCCTGGCGGCCTCGAGCGTGTTGGAAAAGACCTCCCAGATAATCTGCTGGTCCATCGATGGTCCCATGGTCAGGTTGCTGTAGAGACCTTTCGAGCCCAACAGCTTTTCGATCTCCTTCTTGGTCTTCTTGCCGGCGTCGTATTCCTTTAAGGCGTTCAGTACCGCTTCATCCGTGATGCCGGGAACAATGAATTTATTTTCCGGCGAAGTGCTCGGTCCGGAAACCAGCTTGCCCGTTTCCGGATCGGCGACCAGCCAATCGAGGAAGAAGAGCGCGGATTCCTTGAGGATCGGATAGGTGCGTTCTTTTAGGAAGGTTTCATCCTGCGTAAAGCGATAGTGCTCCATGAAATGCGCGGTGCACCAGGCGCCGCCGACCACCCACTGGCCATACTGGGCCTTGCCGAACGGGACGGTTCCGTGCCAAACGTCCGAAGCGTGTCCGGCCAGGAAGCCATTGCAGCTGTAGAGGTCTTTTGCGGTTTTCTTTCCGGACGGCACGAGGCGCTCGATATAATCCATGAACGGCAGGTGGCATTCCGACAGGTTGGCAATCTCGGCCGGCCAATAGTTCATCTGCATATTGATGTTGATGTGGTAGTCGGAGTTCCATGGCGCGGCCATATCCTTGCACCAGAGGCCCTGCAGGTTGGCGGGCATGCTGCCTTCGCGCGACGAGGTGATGAGCAGGTAGCGGCCATACTGGAAAAAGAGCGCTTCAAAGTCGGGATCGATGATGCCTTTTTTATAGCCCTGCAGGCGCTCGAGCGTCGATTTCTTCGATGGGGTACCCAGCTTCAGCGATACGCGGCGGAAGAGTTCCTGATGCGATGCAATGGATGCATCTTTCATCTGCGCATAGGATTTGCTCATTGCAGCGGCTGCCTTGCTTTTAGAGATGGCCACGAGATCATGTGTCAGCGGGTTGGCCGTATCGGCAGCGTGATAGTCGGTCGCTGCTGCAATGTAGAGCGTGGCGGAGTCCGCCGCATCCACAACGAGCTTGTTATCTTCGATTCTGGTTGTTCCGTTTTGGGCAGCCATTTTGTAGACCGTTGCGAATTTGACGCCGAGATGCTTGTTGCCCTGGGCCGCCTGTCCGCGCGCCACCAGCGTATCACTGCCTTCGGCGGCGACTTCAAACATACCGTCGCGCTCAATCCATGCGCTGAAGGCGACGGAACCGGGTTTGTCGGCCGTGATGTGGACGGTGATGACCTGATCGACAGGACTTGAGGTTACTTCGCGGGTATAGGTTACGCCCTGAACGGTATAGGTGGTGGTGGCGATAGCGGTATCGAGGTTCAGATCGCGGCGGAAGTTTGTCGCGTTTCCTTCGAAACCGAAATCAAAGTGCAGTTCACCCATGGTCTGGTAGCTGCGCGGTGAGATGCGCGGAGCCATCACCGACTGCTGCAGTTCCTGAGCCTCCGCATATTTTCCGGCAAACAGCAGTTCGCGAACCTTCTCGACCGTTTCGCTGATATTTTCCTTCACCTCAGGAATCGGCGGCCCCGCCCATATGGTGTCTTCGTTGAGCTGGATGAGTTCTTTTGAGGCTCCGCCATACACCATGGCCCCGAGCCGGCCGTTGCCGACGGGCAGGGCTTCCTCCCAGTGGGTAGCCGGTTGGTTGTACCAGAGCGAGAGCTCGCTTTCGGGCGGGACATTCAGCGGTTGTACCTGGGCCGCTTCCCTGTAATTAAACTTATTCGGCTTTTTTTTCTGAGGGGCGGCCTCGGAGGTCAGTCCGGTCAGGGCAATGACTCCGGTGAGCAGGTATGAAAAAGTGGACTTTGTGTACATATTGGCCTTTTTTTTAAGCATTGCGCATCCAGATGCTGCCATCTGTTTGCCGGAATGTATAATCTATACATACTTAACGTTATGTTCGGCAGCAAAGTGACATCGAAACGAATATTCCGTTAGTCGGGTAATCGCCCGAATCACCTGAACTCTATCCGGCTGGATGTTGAGGACTGATTCCTGATAGGGAATTTAGGCGACAAGTTGAGTGTTTATTGTATTTTAGTGCGGAAATGAGCGAAGAATGGCAAACCAGACAAACCCTGCTGATGCGGGCAAAAAACCAGGATGATCATGCGGCATGGGAGGAATTCGCAGCATATTACCGGGATTTCATCGATATGGTGCTCCATCAGATGAACCTCTATTCCGTTGATATGGATGATTTAGCACAGGAGATTCTGCTAAAGATCTGGAAGAGCCTGCCCAACCACATCTACGATAAGGATCGTGCGCGGTTCCGCACGTGGCTCAGCCGGTTGATTCGTAATCAGGTGCTGGATCATATTCGGACAACACAACGGAGAACCCGTAAGCATGTGGCAGCAGCGGGTGACGAAACCATTGACAGCATGCCGATGATTACAGAACCGGATGTGGAGAAAATCATTCAGAAGGAATGGGAAGTCCATATTGTCCAGTTGGCGCTCAAAAATATTTCATCGCTGTTTTCCGAGCGTGCAATCGAGGCATTTTCGCTGAGTATCGATGGTAAGAGCACGGTAGAGATTGCGGAGCAGCTTGGCGTGAAACCCAATTCGGTCACCAAACTGAAAAACCGGGTTAAGGAACGGTTGATGAAAGAAATCAAGCATTTGCGCACTGAACTGGAGTCGATATGAGCGCGCAGGATTTCAAGGAGAATAGATTTGGTGATATGGCGCGTCGGCTGTCTTCTCTTTATCAGGAAGAGCCTGCAGACTTCGTGGAAGATCAGGGGCTTATCTATTCCGAACTCCGGAAATCAGGCGATCGCTATACCGATCCCGAGGTGCTGGCTCGGGGAGGGATGAAAAAAATCAGCCGGGTATTCGATACGAAAACCGGCAGACAGGTGGCCATGGCGGAACTGCGGGTAAATGCTCCGACAGAGCTTTATGAGCCGTTTCTCAGGGAGGCTCGGCTCACAGCGCTGCTGGAGCATCCAAATATTATTTCCGTGCATGATATTGGCCTTTCGCCGGATGGACTTCCTTTCTTTACTATGGATCTGAAGCGAGGGGATTCTTTGGCTGATATCCTGAAAAAAAACAAAATGACCAGGGAGCAACTACTGGGAATTTTCATCAAGCTCTGCGATGCCATCTCGTATGCTCACTCACAAGGGGTCCTGCATCTCGATCTCAAACCGGACAACATACAGATTGGTCGTTTTGGTGAGGTGTTTATTTGTGATTGGGGGCTGGGCAAGGTGGCCGGTGCGGATGAGAGTGAAGGCAAAGAGTTCGATGAAATTTTGTTTAATCCTGATCTGCTGAATAATATGACATTGACTGGAGAGCTGAAAGGTACTCCCGGTTATATGGCTCCGGAGCAGTTTAAAAAAAACGGGGTGAAAACATATCAGACCGATGTCTATGCGCTCGGCTGTCTCCTCTACGCCATTCTTACCCAGCATCCTCCATTCAGAGGTGATCCGGAAACCATTCAGGAGCTCACCTTGGCAGGAATGGTGGTTTCCCCCGCATCTGCGTTCCCGAAGAGATCGGTTCCAAAAGGCCTGAATGCCGTTGTCATGAAAGCCCTGGCTTTGAAGCCGTCCCATCGGTACGGATCTGTTGCGGCGCTGGGTAATGATGTGAAAAGCTTTCTGACGGGTTTTTCCACATCGGCAGAAAATGCCGGTTTTATCAAGGAAGCCGCACTGTTCTACAAGCGGAACCAGGCGGCCTGTTTGGTAGGGCTCACTGCAATTATTGTGGTGGTGGTCACCACGGGGCTCTTCATTGCGGAGCTCCAGAACAGCATTGTTCAAATCCGGCAATCGCACGGCCTTGCTGAAACCCGGCGGCAGGAAGCGGAAGCCCGCCGATTGGAGGCCGAGGTGGCTTCCGAGCGGTATCGCGAGGAGTTAACCCGCAACATGCGCCTGATGGGAAGTTTGTCGGGCAACCTGAAAATGGAGTCGTACGAATTATCCCGCACGTTGATCTATTCTGATCCGATCCGGGCGCTGGAACTGGCGATTCAGCGTCTTAACTTCCTGAAATCGAAGGACAAAGACGTCGATGTCGGATCACAGATCGGATATTGCCATTTCATCATGCAGGATTTCGAAACAGCCAATGAATATTTTGAACCCGACAATGAGTGGCAGGGGGATGTATTTGTAATTAGTCAGAAATACGAAGACCTGAAGGTCGGTGAACTGCTGGAGCTTGATCAGCTGGCAAACCTGATCGCCGACTTACAGCCTTTAAAGAGCAATCGTAAGCCTCTGATGGAAAAAATTCTGGTTTGCGATAATGCGATGCGTGAGGACAAAACCGGATACGAAAGGCTGGTGCGCTCAGTGCTGGCCGGCTGGAACGGGCGGTGGACCCATGGACGGTTCGAGTATGATCCTGATGAGGCAGCACTTCTGTTGCGGGGAAATCAGCTGAAGGAATTCGCGATCATTTCGGAGGATACGTCCGGGGAGAGTCCATTGCGTTTCATTGAAATAGATTCGCTGGATGCCCAGTACACAGGGTTGTACGACCTAAACCACATCAAGACTCTCTCGATTCATTCGCTGGATATCCGCGCAACCAAAGTGGATGATTTGAATCCCATCCATCAGTTTCCCGCACTTCGAACGCTGATTGTTGGCCGGCGACAGTTTTCCGCGAAGCAACTGGCCGGGCTGCCTAAAACACTGAATCTTGATGTGCGCGACTGATTTATCCTCTTCTAACGGTAAAAACTATTCCAGGAGCATAACGGCTGACGTTACATGTGGGGTGAAACGATTGGTTCAGCATCTTATTTTCAATGGGAGACGGTGTCACTATTGCCGAAGCATTGCCGTTATAGAATATAGATTTTAAGTAAATGGGAGATTGATTTGAAGACGTTTTTTACTGCAGTTCTATTTTGTTTGGCGGTCTCAATGACTGAAAGTGCGACGCCTCCGAATGTGGTGGTGTTTCTGGTGGATGATCTGGGCTACATGGATGTGGGGGCCAATAATCCCGACTGTTTCTACGACACGCCGAATATTGACCGCCTTGCGAAATCGGGGATGCGCTTTACCGATGGGTATGCCGCCAACCCGGTTTGTTCGCCGACACGTTACAGCCTGATGACCGGCAAGTACCCCACGCGTGTGAGGGCGACGAACTTTTTCTCAGGAAAAAGGGCGGAAAAATTTAATCCGGCTCCGTTGATCGATAACATGCCGCTGGACGAAATTACCATCGCGCAGATGCTGAAGACGAAAGGCTACGCCACCTTCTTCGCCGGCAAGTGGCATCTGGGGGAAAGCGAGGAATACTATCCGCAGAACCGCGGCTTCGATGTGAACATCGGCGGATGGAAAAAGGGCGGGCCTTATACCGGGAATAAATATTTTGCTCCGTTCAAAAATCCGGAGATCAAGGAAGAGAGTCCCGACGGGGAGCATCTTCCGGCAAGACTCGCGCGTGAAACCGCGCGCTTTATTGAGCAGAACAAAGACCAGCCGTTTCTGGCCTATCTCTCGTTTTATTCCGTCCACACTCCGCTGCAGGGACGTCCGGATTTGGTGAAGAAATATAAAAAGAGAGCTTTGACGATTTCCGGGGATGGGTTTGCTGAAGAAGAGCAGATCTGGCCGACCAGCAAAGAACGAAAGGTGCGGGTGCTTCAGAAGCATGCGGTGTATGCCGCCATGGTGGAAGCCATGGATGAAGCCGTTGGGGAAGTTCTCCAGCAATTGGAAGATTCCGGCGTGGCGGACAACACCCTCGTTATCTTTACGTCGGACAATGGAGGACTTTCCACATCTGAAGGATCTCCGACGAGTAACCTGCCGCTGCGCGGAGGAAAGGGCTGGGTTTACGAAGGCGGAATCCGCGAGCCGTGGATTGTGCGCTGGCCCGGCGTTACCAGACCTGGCGTGGAAAGTGCGGAACCCATCTGCTCGATCGACCTCTTCCCGACTGTGGCTGCGGCAGCAGGTGTTGAGGTGTCGCATGAGATTGACGGTATCAATATGCTGCCTGCGCTGAAGGGCAGAGAGCTGAACCGCAAATCGCTCTACTGGCACTATCCTCACTATGCGAATCAGGGCGGTTTTCCTGGCGGCGCCATCCGCGAAGGAAGCTATAAGCTGGTGGAGCGCTATGAAGATGGACAGGTCCACCTCTATGATTTGAAACAGGACATCGGCGAACAGAACGATCTGGCCACGAAACATCCTGAAAAAGTTAAGCAGATGCGTAAACGTCTGCATGCCTGGTATGAATCAGTCGATGCCCAGTTCCTGTTGGAGAAAGACGGGAAGACCCCATGGCATCCAACACGCATGGAGAGATAGAATGAATCAGAACGTTGGTTGGTTAGTAGTCGGTTTGCTTGTCGGTTCGTGTGCCCTGTCGCAGGCGGAGGTTGGAACGTCTAAAGAGACATATTCAACTGCGGAGGGCTGCGGAGTTGAACGCGAAGTCCGAATGGAGTGGTGGCGCGAAGCTCGTTTCGGCATGTTCGTTCACTGGGGGCTTTACAGTATTCCAGCGGGTGAATGGAACGGGAGGAAATGGAAAAACGGCGGCGTTGAATGGATTCAGAAGAAAGCCAATATCCCGGCGGAAGAATACGAAAAGACGCTGGTTCCACAATTCGAACCCAAGCCGGGTTTTGCCGAGGAATGGGCTGAAACAGCCAAATTGGCAGGGTGTCGGTATCTTGTATTTACCAGTAAGCACCACGAAGGTTTTTCGATGCACGATAGTAAGGTGACGACGTTTGATGCCAAAGATGCCTGCGGCCGCGATATTTTCAAGGAAGTGGTTGACGCGACGCATGCGGAGGGCCTCAAGTTCGGAGCCTATCATTCGGTCATCGACTGGCACCACCCGCAGGCCTATGCCGGGTTTGGTCTGCCGACGATCAAGGGCGTGACGAATGAAGGGCGTGACAATTCAGTTTATGTGGATTACCTGCACCGCCAGGTTGAAGAGATCATGAGCGGCTACGGTCCCATTGACATTGTCTGGTGGGACTTTAGTAAGCCGGACTGTCAGGGAGAAAGCTGGCGTGCGGAGGAATTGATAGCAATGGTTCGAAAGTACCAACCGCAGATTTTGATGAATGATCGTCTGTTCGCTACTAAACACGGTTTTATGAGCAAGAAAGAAAGCCCTCTCAAAGGGTGGAATCCCAATCGGGGTGATTTTACCACACCGGAGCAGCATATTCCGGATACAGGCGCGGAAGGCGTCGACTGGGAAACGTGTATGACGATGAACACGACGTGGGGCTATAACCAACACGATCATAAATGGAAAACGTCTGAAAAACTGATCCGGAACCTGGTCAATGTGGTTTCAAAGGGCGGTAACTACCTGCTGAATATCGGTCCCATGGCGGATGGAACGATCCCTCAGGAAAGCATCGAGCGAATGAAAGTCATCGGTCAGTGGATGGATGTCAACGGCGAAGCAATCTACGGGACGACAGCCAGTCGTTTTAAAAAGCCTCAATGGGGGCGGTATACCAGCAAGTCAGATCGGTTTTATGCGCATGTTTTCCAATGGCCGGAAGATCGGGAAATAGTCGTGGATGCCCAGAACTTGGAAGTATCCCGAGCCTATCTGCTTGCTGATAAGGAGCAGGATCTTCAGATCAATCAGACCCCGCAAGGACTCGTTATTCACGTTCCAAAAAATGCTCCGGACAAGATCGCTTCCGTCATTGCAATTGAATGCAAAATAGCAGACTAACCGAGTAGGGGTGTGCTTGGAACCGCAAGGGCGTGTCCCGGCGGATACGGGTTTTCCCTGGAGAATCTATGAGGACGCTGCTGGTGATAGAGGCTGCTGTTGGGGGCAACCACCCTCGGGCCGCATCGCTGAGGCGGCCTTTTTTATGCCCGTAGATAAAATCATCGCGTGACCCGTTTCATGAATGCTATTCATAGGTGCGTTACATGCCAATGGGAGAGTGATGGTGAAATATATATGGATTGCGGGATTGATCAGTATGGCCGGGCTGCTTTGGGGCTGTTCGAGTACAGGCGGGGTGGTGGTGTCAGATTCTGATGGTTTCCAACTCTATACGCTCAAGAACAAAGCCGGGGCGACGGTTAAGCTGACCAACTACGGGGCCCGGATTACGTCGGTTGTGGTGCCGGATCGAGATGGAAAGCTCGCTGATGTTGTTTTGGGCTATGATGAGGTTGACGACTACATTAATGCATCGAAACGCCCCTACTTCGGCGCAACACTCGGGCGTTCGGCCGGCCGGATTTCAAAGGGACGGTTTACGATTGATGGCCGCGAATACACGTTGGCCACCAACAATGGAGGAAATCATCTTCACGGCGGTATGGTCGGTTTCGATAAAGTGGTTTGGGATGCAGAGATTGCCGGTCCGCATGCCGTCAAAATGAGCCATCTGTCCCCGGATGGCGAAGAGGGCTATCCAGGCAATCTTCAGGTGACGGTTATCTTTACGCTGACGAATGCGAATGAGCTGCGAATCGATTACCACGCTGTTACCGACCAAACGACGCTCGTGAATCTGAGCAATCACTCCTACTTTAATCTGAAGGGCGAGGGAATGGGCGACATCCTCGAGCATGAACTGACCATCTTAGCGAAACAGATCGTTCCGCTAACTGACAATAAAGTACCGTCCGGTCAGCTGCTTCCAGTGTCTGGAACGCCATTTGATTTCACGGCAGTAAAACCGATTGGCCGCGATATTGAGGCCCGCCACGAGCAGCTCGTGCTTGGGAAGGGCTATGATCATCACTTTGTTTTTGATGAGCAGTCCGCTAGTGAGCCGCTGCGGCTTGCCGAGGTGTATGAACCGGTTAGCGGTCGTGTGCTGGAGGTGCGGACCACCGCTCCGGGCATGCAGCTTTATACCGCCAATTTCCTGGACGGTTCATTAACGGGCAAGAGCGGGAAGCCTTATGTAAAATGGGGTGCGCTTTGCCTGGAGACTCAGGGCTATCCGGACAGCGTGAACCACGAAGCATTCCCAAATTCCATTCTAAGTCCCGGCGAGGTCTACGAATCGACCACCGTTTATAAATTCAGCGTCCGCTAAAGCTGAGCCAGCAGGGCTTCGGCTTTTGCGACATCGGATGGTGTGTCGACCCCGATGCCGAAATCTTCCGTCTTGATGACCTTCATGCGGCAGCCCATATCAAGGGCGCGAAGCTGTTCGAGCTTTTCGAGGTTTTCCAAATCGCATACCGGTTCCTGAACCAGCTTGAGCAGATAGTCCCGGCGATAGGCATAGATACCGATGTGTCGCCAATAAATTCCAGACATTGGAAATCCTTCCGGCTCGCGAATATGCGGAATGGTGGAGCGGGAAAAGTAGAGCGCCTGTCCGTGGCGGTTAAAGAGCGCTTTCACCACCGAGGGATCAGTGATCTGCTGCTCATCCACAATCGGGGTTGCGGCGGTTGCCATATCCCACTCGTTGGATGCAATCACTTCAGCCAGCTCGTCGATCAGCGAAGGATCAATCAGCGGTTCATCGCCCTGCACATTAATGACCGCATCGACTTCCAATGATTGGACGGCTTCGGCAATGCGGTCGGTGCCTGAAGGATGATCCGCGCGCGTCATCGCGACCTGTACATCGGGGATTGCCAATGATTGCACACAATCCGCAATGCGCTGGTCATCGGTTGCAACAATCACCGCGTCCAGTCGCTTGGCCTGCTTAACGCGCTCAACGACCCACTGCACCATGGGTTTGCCGGAAATCAGTGCAAGGCTCTTGCCTGGAAAGCGGGTGGAACCCCAACGGGAGGGGATGACGCCTGCAATTTTATTCATGGGAATTCCTTTCTGAAAATTGATTTAGGTCTGAAATAGAAACTGAGTCAGGATGCGCTGGATGTTTGTGCTGAATGCCGTTTGTACAACGAGGGTTTCTTCCTGGATGCGGCTGATGTCGAGCTGACTGTTTTCCGGACGCGGAGCGCCGGCGGGAGGTTGATGATCCGGTGAGAGGTGGCTGTGGTCGAGATGCAGCACATCGCCGATGGCGCAGGCCATATCATATTTGGTGAGTTCCTCGGCTCCGCTCATGTGGTAGATCCCACTGCTCTCAGGATTATTCAGCAGGGTTCTGGACCAGTTACGCAGCGTTTGTGCAACATCACCGACATAGGTCGGGTAGCGAACCGCCCAATCGTCTATGGAGTGCGCGGCAGGATTGAGCAGTTCATTGAGCAAGGTGGTGACGGGAGATTCTTCGAGGGTTTCAACCTCTCCGTAAAGAATGGGTACGCGCAATACCACATGGTTGCCGGAAGCTTGCAGCACAGCCTCTTCGCCGGCCCGTTTCGTCTGCCCGTAAAAGTTCAGTGGGTTGGGAATGGCATCCACTGCGTAGGGCGGATTGGTTCCGTCGAAGACATAGTCGGTGGAAATATAAACCAGCTTTGCACCAATTTCTTCAGCCGCTTCGGCCAGGGTGCGGGTGGCATCCACATTCAGGCTTTGGGTCAGCTCCTGCTGGTTTTCGCAGATATCCGGTTTACGCTCCGCCGCCGTGTGAAGAATGAGCTCGGGGCGGATATCGTTCACTGCGGTGCGGATGGCTTCCGCGTCGGTGAGGTCGAGTTTCAGATCGCCTGAACAGGCTCTGGTCCATGCGCAGGTAATGGGGTTGAGGTCGGCGAATACTTTGCTGCAGGCACGTCCGAGCAGGCCGCTTGCTCCGGTGATCATCATCTTCATGGATACCTTTAAATATCTTCGGCGTGCCGGATCATGTAGGCGATAAGCTCCTGCTGGGTGCAGGTGGCCGTGCCGAGTTTACCCACCACCACGCCGGCTGCGAAATTGGAGAGTTCGGCGGCTTCGAGATAGGTGGCACCGCAGGCGAGGGCGAGGACATAGGTGGCGATCACGGTGTCGCCAGCGCCGGAAACATCGAATACTTCGCGGGCACGGGTGGGAATATGCTGGGCTTCGTCCCCCTGGTTGAGCAGCAGCATGCCGTGCGGCCCGAGGGTGATGAGCGTATGGAGTGCTTTCCATTTTTCGTCGAGCACCCGGCCGACTTCAAGCAGCGCTTCATCGCTAAGCGGATCATCGCACGGTTTGCCTTCGGCAACACCGGCGGAGCCGAAAGCTTCTTTGCGGTTGGGGGTCACCACGGAGACGCCTTCCATTTTCAGGATATGATCGTCTTTGGGGTCGTAGCCCACGGGAATGGATTTTTTTCCGGCTGCCGCCAGTACGGTATCGACCACCTGCTGTTGGACGGAGCCTTTGCCGTAGTCTTCGATAATAACTCCGTCGGCCTGCTCGATTTCCTGTTCGACCACCGCGCAGAACGCGGTCATTTCAGCCTCATCGATCTGAATGTATTCTTCACGGTCCACACGGACCACCTGTTGGCGGTCTGCTACGATGCGGGTTTTAACACAGGTCGGGTGGTCGCCATTTTCTCTTACCGCATGCAGCGAAACGCCTTCGCTGCTGAGATGCTCTTTCAGCTCTGCGCCCACGCTGTCGGTTCCGATGATGCCGGCCATGGCGGCTTTTCCGCCGAGGGCGAGTAGATTGGACGCCACGTTGCAGGCGCCGCCGGGCATGGATTTTTCGCGGGAGACGTGAACGACGGGGACCGGTGCTTCCGGGGAAATCCGGGAAACCGATCCATAGACAAAGCGGTCCATCATCAGGTCGCCGACCACCAGAATTCTTTTGCGGGAGGCGCTGTTCAGAATTTCCCGGGCACGCGTAACGGTTATTTTCATTGTTTTTCTTTCTCCTTAACCCAGAAATCGTCTCCCGGTCCTGTGACCGACTGGAGTTTAACCGAGACTTTGCCCACGGCGACTTTGGCCTGTACACATGTAACCATACGGCGGTTTTGCTTTGAAATCCAAAAGAAGATTTTCCCTTCCCTTAAAAACAGGGCATCAAATTCGGCGATGGGTTCCAGCACGTTGCAATCCACCTTGCCATAGCCGGGCAGTTTGATTTTTTTCTCTTTAAGCAGCCCCACGCCCATTTCATGAATCTTGCCATCCACATAGACGGTATGAACCGCGCTGGTCAGATCGTCGATCTTCTCCTGGCGCATGGAATAGAGAAAGGTCATGACCTCACGTGTGTTTTTTTCAATGGCCACCGAATTGGTGGTGCCGGCAATTCGGTCGTAGAATGTGGCGGTGCGATTGGCATGGTCGAAATGAGTCAGGTTGCTTTTCTGCCGGGAGCCTTCGTTCAGAATAATATCCAGCCGAACGGGCAGGGCGGTTTTCGGGTCCACAATGACTTCCGTGATGTCGTCCACCTTGTAGATGTGGGTATAGGCCTTATAGGTTTGTGTGACCATGCGAATGCGCATCAGGTCCCGGCCGTCTTCTGTAATGGCCTCCGTGGTTGTCTTCGACCAGGCCAGCGGTACGCCCATCCATGTGACTTTATATTCCGAAACCTCGCCGGGGACAAAGCTCGAGGAATAATCCTTGGCCGGTGCCGAACCGGCCAGTGCACAACAAAGCAGAACTGTTCTGAAAAGTTTCACGAATCGGATCTATGTACGTTTGAATCGGCGGCAGAGAATGCCGGCGGCGGCAAAAAGGTCGCGCGCCTGTTCAGTGAAATGATATTCGGTGTCGTAGACGATTTCTTTGATACCGGCATTGATGATCATCTTGGTGCACATCAGGCAGGGGCTGAGGGTGCAGTACAGAACGCCGTCTTTCACGCTGATGCCGTGGTAGGCCGCCTGTACGATGGCATTCTCCTCCGCATGGGCGCAGATGCATTCGCCAAGGCTTTCGCCGGACGGCGCATCGGAGTTGCAGCGTTCACAGCCGCCTTCGAAACAGTTGGCGATTCCTCGCGGGGTGCCGTTATAACCGGTGGAAATAATACGCCGGTCCCGTACGATCAGTGCCGCCACTTTGCGCCGGCAGCAGTTTCCGCGTTTGGAGACCACATGCGCAATATCCATGAAGTATTCATCCCAGTCCGGGCGTTTGTGTTCGTTCTGATTCATTGGGAGAATATATCACCGGGATCCGGCTTCGTAAAGACGAAGGATGGCGGGGGTAATCTGAGTCAGATTTTCCAATGATTGGAAGGATTCGGCTCCGGCACCGACGGCAACCAGCGGGACGGGGTTTTTGGTGTGCGTGGTTGTGGTGTTGTCTTCAATATTTCCGTGGTCGGAGCAGAGCAGGAAAAGCTGATTGGGCTCTTCGCCGAAGGTTCCAACCTTTGGAAGAAAGCGCTCCAGCGTTTCCATGCATTGGAAAACCAGCTCCGGATCGCCGGAATGGCCCGCACGATCGGTCATGAAATATTCAAACAGGGTAAAGTCGTTTTCTGCAGCGACATTCAGCAGGTGTTCGGCGGCTTCCTCTTCAGGAATCAGTGGGCCGTCATAGCCGCGGGTGTGCATGGTCCACCGGGTAATGTCATGATTCACCGCCATCCCGTTCATTAACTCCTCTTTGTGCCGCACGCCGTGCAGCGCCTTCAGCGTCATGACGGTCGTGACCGACTGGCGGCGCAGCGGAATTTTATGCGGGTCGTCGATCCAGTAGGAATTGGCAAACGTCGGTTGTTTGTGCAGTTTCCGAAGTTTGGAAAACAGATTCTCGTGTTCGACCAGTTTTTTGAGCGACGGCGGGGGGAATCCTTCGATATGCCGGCCCATGGCATGCGCTGCATTTACACCGCACAGCAGCGACGCCTGCCCGGTGGCGCTCTGCGGCTTGCCGTCCACGCCGAGGCAGGCATCGATCGGCGTTGCGCCATCCAGGAGTTTTCCAAGGTTTGGAAACCGCGGATCGCGCAAGGGATTCACAGCCGGGTCAGCAGAACCGATGCCGAACCCATCAATGAAGACAAATAGAATTTTTAAGTCGCTAACCACGGAAATACAGAAAACACAGAAATATTCGCCATTCAAGCCTCTTCCGTGTATTCAGTGTATCCGTGGTTTATTCAATTACAGAGGATTTCAGTCAGTGGCTCCAAAATGCGGCGGCCGAGGTCGGCGCATTTTCGGCGGCGTGTATTCGGATGGATAATCCGGAACTCCGGAAGCGGGTGGAGCAGAATAATGCATTGACGGCGGAATGGCTCGCATCCGGCCGGCAGGGTGAAATGGATTATCTGGATCGCATGTTTCCTGAAAAATCCAATCCCTGGAAAACGTTTCCATTTGCCAAGTCGGTCCTTGTGCTGTCGTTTACGAATGACTGGGGCGATCCGGAGGCCACGCACCCGTTTCCATTGCCTGGAAATGATGCGCTAAAAGGTTATATCTCGGCCTATGCCAAGGAAAAGGATTATCACATCAACGGGCAGGCGATGCTGGCCGCGCTCAGGGAACAGCTGGGTTCGGATGTTCAGGCCGAAGCGGCGGTGGATACCAAGGCCGTGTATGAGCGGCTCTTTGCAACGGTTGGCGGGCTGGGGGTTATCGGCGGAAACGATCTGCTGCGGGTGCCGGGCCGGACCAATGTGCGGGTGTTTATCGGCTGCCTGTTTGTGGATGCAGAGCTGCCGGAAGTGATTCAGGAACCGAAGATGCCGTTTGCATGTGACGACTGCCTCGCCTGCATTAAGAACTGTCCGACGGATGCGATTCAGTTCGGGCAGCCGATCGATGCGCGTAAATGCATCAGTTATCTCACGATCGAGAAGCGCAGCGTTCTCAATCGCACAGAGAGTGAGATGATCGAGAACTGGTTGTTCGGCTGCGACTGGTGTTCGGTGGTCTGCCCGCCGAAGGATAAAGTGGACACGCGCATCCCGGTCGACCTGGAATGGCTGCTGAAAACTTCGGCCGGAGAAGTGCGCCGCACCATCAAGGGCAACGCAACCAGTTATGCCGGGGTGACTCAGTTGCGAAAGAATGCGGTAGCGATATTAAAGAAGAGCGGCTCTCCACGGGCTGAAGAACTGCTCGGCTGGGTGGCGGAGCACAGTGGAAGCGAGCTGATTCAGTCTCAACTTTCGGCCTGGTGAGAATGAATGCGTTGGCGGGTCCGGATAGGTTCTCTCTTTTCGGTTTTGAATTGATTCCGTCAGAAGGATTACAATAGAGCAGCTTTTTGCCAATCTTTTGTCAGGCAGTGTGTATGCTGTGGCGTTTATTGGTTTTCAATAGGAGACGAACATGAATCGTAGATTTTTTATAGGAACATTGGGAAGTGCAGCAGTCGCTTTGGGTGCAGGGCGGACCCAACCGCATAAACCGAAGTATATATTTTATATGATCGGCGACGGTATGGGCGTGGCGCAGCGAGAGGTGGCCGAACGGTATGCCCGGATGAAATATCCTTCGCGCAAGCCCCGTCTGGTAATGAATTCGCTTCAGGTGGATGGATTGACTGCAACGGTCGAGGTGAGTGGAAAAGTGACTGATTCCGCGGCCGCAGGCACCGCACTCGCCTGCGGGGCGAAAACCGCGAACGGGGTGCTCGGGTTGAAGCCGGATCTGAAAACACCGCTGCGTTCGATGGCCTTTGATGCAAAAGATGCCGGAATGCAGGTGGGCATCGTCACGTCGGTCCCGATTGACCATGCCACACCGGCTTCCTTCTATGCGCAGGTTCCCAAGCGCAGCATGTATTACGAAATCGATGAATTTCTGGCCGCATCGGATTTTGACTATTTTGCCGGCGAAACCATGCTGGGGCGTAAAAAAGCAAAGGGTAAAACGGCGCCGGATAAACTGGTTAAAACGGCCGGCTATCAGCTGGTTCAGGACCGCACGTCGTTTGATGCGCTCCGGAAGGGTGATGCAAAGGTGGTTGTTGAAAAAGACCTGGGCTATGCCATTGAGGGGGCGCAAGATATTCCACTGGCGGATTTCACGAGAAAGGGTATTGAGCTGCTCGATAATGACGCCGGATTTTTCATGATGGTTGAAGGGGGCAAAATTGACTGGAGCGGTCATGCGAATGATCTCGCTACAAACGTTCATGAAACCCTGGCCTTTGATGAGGCGGTTGCTGTTGCGCTTGAGTTTTGTAAGAAGCATCCGGATGAATCGCTGCTGGTCGTTACGGCCGACCATGAAACAGGCGGCCTGAATCTGCTGGAGGACAAGCCGCTGGTTTCGGTCATCGATGCGCAGAAACATCAGACGTCCTTTTATACCCGTCAGGTTTCCAAATGGAAAAAAGAGGGGACAATGGATGCGGAATCCGCGTATGCGGAGTTAAGCAAATCCTTTGGGATTGAGAATCTTCAGGGAGAGAACAAGGCCGAAGTGTTAAAGGCGGTGGCGGCCTCTCTGACGGATGAAACCACGGATACGCGTTCGAAGGAAATCCAGAAAATGTACGGGAAGAAGAATGCGGCGGTTACCAGCTGTCTGCACGCCCTCGCCGCACAGGCCGGTGCCAAATGGACCTCATTCGGGCATACTTCAACGCTGGTAGGAACCTCCGCCTGGGGACGTTGGGCCGAAGGGTTCGGCGGGCAGAACGATAATACTGATCTGGGAATTAATCTGCGCAAGCTGATCTTGTCCTAAGTTTTCCAACCATTGGAAAAGGCACTGCTTTAGAAAGGAATATGATATGAGAAAATTAATTTTATTGTGCGGAACGCTGGCTGTGGTCGGAACCGCGCTGGCCGATGTCCGGATGGGCGCTCTGTTTTCCGATGGAATGGTGGTTCAGCGCGAGACCACCGTGCCGTTCTGGGGGTGGGCGGAACCCGGCGAAAAGCTGACCATTGCGGCATCGTGGGGAGCATCAGCCGCAACCACTGCCGGCGAGGACGGCTGTTGGAAAGTGGAGTTGAAAACACCCCCGGCGGGAACCGGATTATTTATTAAGATCGTCGGCGACAATACCATCGAACTCAAAGATGTGGCATCGGGCGAGGTGTGGTTTTGCGGCGGACAGTCGAATATGGATTTTACGATGAAGCAGATTTCCGGAAAAGCGCGGGAGCCTCAGTTTCAGCCCCTTTCGGAATATACGAAAAATGAGATCGCCACCGCGCAGGATCCCTTGTTACGCCATATCGAAGTTCCGAATAATCCATCGGCCTATGATAAGGTTTTAGATTTTGAGGGGTCCTGGAAATCGGTGGCTCCCTCCAATACACCGGCGATGACCGCTACGGGCTATTTTTTCGGGCGCGAGCTGCGGAAGCATCTGAAGGATGTGCCGATCGGGCTGCTGGAATGCTCCTGGGGCGGGACGCGTGTTGAACCATGGATTTCGAAAGAAACCTATCTGGCCGATCCCGAAATGGCCGCGTACTACGAGCAGGAAAAGGCGGCGCTCCAGAAACGTTCCAATGCCTGGAACCCGAAGGCTGCCAAGGCGAAGCATGAGGCCGCACTCAAAAAATGGACGGACAATGGTAAAAAAGGGCGCCGTCCGGGCATGCAGACCGACCCGGTCAACAATCAGCAGTTTCCTGCATCGCTGCATAACGGCATGGTGTCAGCCGTGGTTCCCTATGCGATAAAAGGGGCCATCTGGTATCAGGGCGAATCCAACGCCAATTACATGAACGAATTATATGAAGACCGTTTCAGCACGCTGATCCGTAGCTGGCGCAAAGAGTGGGGGCGGGGCGACTTCCCGTTCTACTGGGTGCAGCTTGCGGCCTTCCGGGCTCCGAATGCCGAACCGCTCGAGGACGACGGTTGGGCGAGCATCTGCGATCAGCAGCGCCGCTGCCTGAAACTTCCGAACACCGGAATGGCTGTCACGACGGATATTGGTGAAGAAAAAGACATTCACCCGCGTAATAAAGTGGATGTCGGCAAGCGGCTGGCCTTGTGGGCGCTGGCCCGGGACTATGATGTAAAGGTTCCGGCCTACAGCGGTCCGCTCTTCAGTGGATATGAAATCCATGGCGGGAAGGTGCAGATCACCTTCAGCCAGGTGGGTTCGGGCCTGATGGTCGGGCATAAGAATCTGCTGGAAGATGCCGTTGAAACCGATGCGCCGCTTAAACGTTTTCAGATCTGCGGAAAAGACCGGGTTTGGAAATGGGCCGACGCCACGATTGTGAATAAGAACACCGTGGAAGTTTCGCATCCCGATATTCCGAATCCAACCATCGTGCGCTATGCCTGGTCCGTCCATCCGGCGGGAGCCAATCTGTATAATAAGGAAGGCCTGCCGGCTTCCATGTTTACAACAGAGTAAAAAACGCTGACACCGCTGTGTAACCTGCCTGAAGCATCCTGTGTGGTGCGGAAAAAAATAACCAGGCAGGAGAGCACAGAGAGTACTGTAACTCTTCCTGCCTGGTGAGGAGGAGATGAGGACTTAAATAAAGCAGTTGGCGTGCCAATATGGAAGTGCTCCAAGAATGTGCTTTGATTCAATGCCGGTGCTGATAGACTGCGCCGCTTTGATTCATGGGAGAAAGAGGCAGGATTTTATGGGTAATATTGGAGCAATCTGGGGAATGGTCGGGCTGAGCATGATTCTCATCCGTGGTCTGTTCAGTGTATTACCACCGGCCCTTGCGCTGCAGGACTATTCATTCACCGCCATCCACTGGGTGGGACTGGTGATCAGCCTGATCTTTATGGGATATTCAGAAGGCTATAAAGGCTTTCAGCTCAAGTTTTCTCCACGGGTTGCGGCCCGGGCGCTCTACCTGCGGGCCAATCCGACGCCGGCGCGGGTCATTTTTGCGCCGCTGTTCTGCATGGGTTTTTTCCACGCCACGCGTAAACGTAAGATTATTGCCTATGCGGTAACCACCATGGTGGTGCTGCTGATTGTCGGCGTTCGTCAGCTTCCGCAGCCCTGGCGCGGGATTGTTGATGTGGGGGTGCTCTTTGGTTTGGGCTGGGGCCTGATTTCGGTCTGGATCTACAGCGCAAAGGCCTTTTTCAGCAAAACGGAATACACCATTTCTCCGGAAACGCCGGATGTCTAACACTTTACTTTGCATGCGCAAAGCTTGACTCAGGGCGTGGGGACCTATAGAACCGCGCCTCATTCGGGACCTCCATACTGGTTGCGTCCTCTTTTCATCCCTCCACCGGCGGCGAGGCTGAAATTATTTATTCGCCGGTAAGAGACAAAACAGATGAAAAACGAAAACGACCTTCGGGGCGTCTTCGGTGACTTGCTTCCAGAGATTGGAAAAGCGGTTGCCGAGGCGGGCTATCACACACCTTCCCCCATTCAGGAAAAATCCATCCCCCCGCTGCTGAAAGGCCGCGATATGATCGGCTGTGCGCAGACGGGCACCGGTAAAACGGCGGCCTTCACGCTGCCGATCCTCCAGTATCTGGTCAAAAAGAATAAGCGCCCCGTTTCCAAACGGCCCGAGGTGCTCATTCTGGCTCCGACCCGCGAGCTGGCGGCCCAGATCGGCGAGAGCGTCGAGAAATACGGAAAATACACCAAAATCTCGCATACCGTGATTTTCGGAGGCGTCGGCCAGCACCCGCAGGTGAAAGCGGCGCGCCGGGGAATCAACATCATGGTGGCCACGCCGGGGCGTCTGATTGATCTGGTGAACCAGGGCATGATTGATCTCGGCGGGGTTGAGATCTTTGTGCTCGACGAAGCCGACCGCATGCTCGACATGGGATTCATTCACGACATTAAGAAAATCATCAAAAAGCTTCCGAAAAAACGCCAGTCGCTCTTTTTCTCGGCCACCATGGAACCGAAGGTCAAGCAGCTGGCGGAATCGCTGGTAACGGATCCGGCGCAGGTGGCCATTGAACCGGAGAAGCCGGCTGTGGAGCGCATCACGCAGAAAGTGATGTTTGTGAAGAAAGAGCACAAGGACGATCTGATCCTTCAGCTGATGGCCAGCAAGAAGCTCGATAAGGTGATCATTTTCACGCAGATGAAACATGTGGCCAACAAAGTGGCCCGCAAGCTGGAAGGCATCGGCATTTCAGCGGCCGCCATTCACGGCAACAAGAGCCAGGGTGCCCGCACCCAGGCGCTGGCCGATTTCAAGGCCGGCAAGTGCCGGGCGCTCGTTGCCACCGACATCGCCGCGCGCGGGATTGACGTGAAGGAAATTTCACACGTCATTAACTACGACATGCCGGTGGAGCCGGAAACCTATGTGCACCGTATTGGCCGTACCGCCCGTGCCGGAGCGGAAGGGGATGCCATCACGATGTGCTGTGCCCAGGAGCGGGACTATCTGCGCGCCATTGAAAAACTGCTCCGTTTTGAAATCCCCCGCGATCTCAAGCACAGCCTGCATTCTGAAAAGTCGATGAATGCAACGGGTGCCGATGCCAAGCCGGGACCGAAAGTTCGGCAGCAGCGCGGCAAGGTGACGGTCAGTGCCAGTGGCCGGCCGCGGAATACAAAAAAAGGCGGGCAGCGCCCGAGCCGGGTGAAGAGCCGCCGTTCCCAGCACCGGAGAAGCAGCAATGGTTGAAGTCGGTAAAATGAACAAGCTGGCCATCTCGCGTAATTCCGATTTCGGACTGTTGCTCGATGGTGAACAACTCGGCGAAATTCTGATTCCGAAGCGCTATGTTTCCAATGCCTGGAAAGAGGGCGATGAGATTGATGTTTTTGTCTATCTCGATTCCGAAGACCGCCTGACCGCCACGACCGAACGCCCGAAGGCGCAGGTGGGCGAATTTGTGCTGCTGCGCTGTAAGGATGCCACGCCCATCGGCGCTTTCCTGGACTGGGGACTGCCGAAGGATCTGTTTGTGCCCTTCCGGGAACAGCGCATGAAAATGCGCCAGGGCGAGTCGTATCTCGTCCACATCTACTACGACAATGCCAGCGAACGCATTGTGGCTTCGGCCAAGCTCGATAAATTTCTGTCGTCCTCGAAACGGTTTTATAAAAACGGGGAAGAGGTCGATTTGATTGCCTGGCAGAAGAGTGATCTTGGTTATAAATTCATCATCAACAACGAGCGTTGGGGCATGGTGTTTGATAACGAAATGTTCCAGGCCATCCAGCGCGGTCAGAAGCTCAAGGGCTTCATTAAAAATGTACGTCCGGATGGACGCATCGATCTGGCGCTGAATAAACCCGGCTATGAAAAGGTCTCCAAACTGACCGACGTGATTCTGAATCATTTGAAAGCCAACGACGGCTTTATGCCGATCACATCCAAAACCCCGCCGCCGCAGATTTATGCCCTGTTCAGTGTGAGCAAGAAAACCTATAAGAATGCAATCGGTGCGCTGTATAAGCAGCGGATGATCACCATCGAAGACGATGGGGTGAGGTTGGCGAAATAACGAGGAACAACAATGAATTCATTTGATGATCTGGATATTGTTTTTTCAACCGATAAAGGGCGGATCAAGCCCGAGAAGAAAAAGCCGCAGGCGCCGAAAGGCGACGGCATTGTCCGCGTGAGCCGCGAAACCAAGGGCCGCAAAGGCAAGGGGATGACCATTATTACCGGTGTCCCCATACACCCTGAAGGTTTGAAGGACCTGGCCAAGACGCTCAAGCAGAAATGCGGAACGGGCGGCACCGTGAAAGGCCAGACCATTGAGATTCAGGGCGATCGGCGCGACCTGCTGGTGACCGAACTGCAGTCGATGGGCTACACGGTTAAGAAAGCCGGAGGCTGATCCGGGTTCGATAAAAGAAGTCTACCCGGCTGGGGTTGGGTTATAGATATTTCACACATTTAAAGGTGTGATATGAGAAGTATGCTGTAGTCATTGCCTTAAAATTGAATAACACATTTAAAAGTGTGAAAAATGAATGCCCCGGAGATGTCTCTTATTTTTTTCCAGTGATTGGAAATGGTTTGCTGAGAACCAAATACCTCGATCCGGAAGCACATTCGGTTTCGGATCGGAAAAATGGATGAAGAGCAGTTTTCTTTAGGGTTTTCAAAGGTTAGGAAAACGTTATAAGGTCCTTTGCATTATGGGACAAATAAACCAGCGAAAACTGGATCATATCAATATTGTATCGGACGACCGGGAGATCGATCGCAACCGATGTTATTTTGATCGCATTCATCTGACTCACCGGGCCCTGCCGGAGCTGAATCTGGCCGAGGTCGATCCCTCGGTCCGGTTTCTCAATAAACAGCTCTCTTTCCCACTGCTTATTTCCTCGATGACGGGAGGAAAGGATGCCGAGTTGATCAGGATCAACCGGAATCTGGCCCTGGCCGCAGAGGCCGAAGGGGTGGCGCTGGCGGTTGGATCGCAACGCGTCTTTCTCTCCGACGAAGCGGCCCGGGAAAGCTTTCAATTGAGGGAGCATGCCCCGAATACCATCCTGCTCGGCAACCTCGGTGCCGTTCAGCTGAACTATAACGTCGGCTTGGCCGACTGTGAAGCGGCCCTGCAGGTGCTCGATGCCGACGGCCTCTATCTGCATCTGAATCCGTTGCAGGAAGCCGTCCAGCCGGAAGGCGATACCGATTTTTCCCACCTCCGGACCAAAATTGCGACCCTTGTTCAGGCGCTGAAGAAGCCGGTGATCATTAAAGAGGTGGGGGCCGGTATTTCTTCGGAGGATGTGGAACATTTGCTCGGGGCCGGCGTCAAATATATCGATGTGGCCGGAACCGGGGGCACTTCATGGAGCATGGTGGAGAGCAAACGCAGTGCGGATGCCGAGTTGGGCGAGCTATTTGCAGACTGGGGAATTCCGACCCCCTTTGCATTGCGGATGATGAAGCCGTACCGGCATGAAGTTCAGGTGATCGCCTCGGGTGGGATTCGAAATGGCATAGATATGGCTAAGAGTATGATCCTTGGTGCATCGCTATGCGGCATGGCCCGACCCTTTCTGGATCCGGCCCGCGACTCGGCGGATGCAGTGCGCGCGGTGATTCGTAAACTGAAACGGGAATTTACAACGGCCATGTTCCTGCTGGGTGCAGGAAAAATGGATGATTTAAAAGGTAGAGAGGAACTTATTCTGAATGAACATTGGCATCGATAAAATCAGCTTCTACACCTCTCACTATTATGTGGATCTGAAAACGCTGGCCGAAGCGCGGTCGGTGGATGCGGACAAATACTATGTCGGGATCGGTCAGGAAAAGATGGGGATTCCCGCGCCCGATGAAGATGTGGTTACGCTGGGCGGCAGTGCTGCCTATCCGCTGATGAAAGACGGCGAGCTGGACGATGTGGAGCTCCTGCTGTTTGCCACTGAATCAGGGATTGATCAGTCGAAGTCGGCCGGCATCTATGTGCACGGTCTGCTGGAAATGTCCTCACGCTGCCGTTCGGTGGAACTGAAGCAGGCGTGCTACAGCGGAACCGCCGGCATTCAGATGGCCATCGGTTTTGTGGCCCGCAATCCCACGAAAAAAGCGTTGGTGATCTGTTCCGATATTGCACGCTATGAGCTGGGCAGTCCCGGCGAGGCCACACAGGGCTGCGGCTCGGTGGCCATCCTGATTTCCGCCAATCCGCGCATTATGGCAATTGACCCCGAGAGCGGATACTACACCGAAGACGTGATGGATTTCTGGCGCCCGAACTATCGCTCCGAAGCGCTGGTGGACGGCAAATATTCCACCATGGTTTACATTCACGCGCTGCTGGAATCCTGGAAACAGTATGCGGAACTCTCCGGCCGTGCGTTGACCGACTTCGACCGGTTCTGCTATCACATTCCCTTTACGAAAATGGCCGAGAAAGCACATAAAAAACTGTGTCGCAAGTGCAAGGTGGAAACCTCCGCCGAGCAGATGCAGCTGCTACTCGATGAATCGCTGCGCTACAGCCGCAAAACCGGGAACTGCTATTCCGGCTCGATGTATGTCGGGTTGACCTCGCTGCTGGATACGGCGGATGAGGATCTTGCGAATAAGCGGGTCGGGCTCTACAGCTACGGCTCCGGTTGTGTCGGCGAGTTTTTCAGCGGGGTGGTGCAGCCGGGCTACCGTGAACATCTCTATACGGATCAGCATAGAAATATGCTGGAGAACCGGTCCGAACTAACGTATCAACAATACGAAGATATTTACAACTATGGCGTGCCGACCGATGGCGGGGAATATGTTTTCCCGCAATATAAAACCGGACCGTTCCGGTTTTCGGGCATCAGTCAGCATAAGCGCGAATATGAATCGTTGGTGGATTAACAGATGAAAGCAGTCGCACCAGGGAAGTTGATACTTAGCGGCGAGCATGCGGTGGTGTACGGGAAGCCGGCCATTGCCATGGCCATCGATCGCAGTGCGGTGTTCGAAATGAAGCCTCAGGAAGGGGATCAGATTTCCTTCGACCTGCCCGGCGTTGAAAACACCAAATCGCACACCGTTAAGGCGCTGCGCGATCTGAAGCGGCGCGTCGAAAATAAATATCGTGAATTTCTAAAGGGGGAAGTGGGCATCAGCTATGTGCTGGGAGCTCCGGCCGACCTTTTCCGCTTTGCTTTCATCCATACGCTGGACGGGCTGCACCGTAAGCTCGATTCGGGTATTGTAATGAAACTGCGCTCCAGTATTCCGGTTGGCTGCGGCATGGGTTCTTCGGCTGCCACCGTGCTCAGCGAGATCCGGGCCATGGGCCATTTCCTGCGCGTCGAGTTCAAGCCGGACTGGTATTACGAATACAGTCTGGAGGCCGAAAAACTGCAGCACGGAAAACCGAGCGGCGTTGATTCCTACATTTCGCTGCACGGCGGCTGTGCCCGGTTCCAGAATGGGCAGGCGGCATCGCTTTCGCTGCCGCGCGCTAAAATGTTCATGGTGCAGACCGGTATACCCGAATCGACCACCGGTGAATGCGTGATGAACGTCGAAAAGAATTTTGCCAACAGCTCCATCTGGAGCGAGTTTGAAGATGTCACGAATGCCTTCGAGCACGCCATCTTCGCAAACGATCAGCAAAAACTGAACTGGCTCGTGCGGGAAAACAACAGACTGCTAACTGTTCTGGGCGTTGTTCCGAAAACCGTGCAGCGTTTCATTGCCGATGTTGAGCAGTGGGGCGGCTCCGCGAAAATCTGCGGGGCCGGCGCGGTCACCGGAGAAAACGGCGGTATTGTGCTCGTCTTCGCCGACCGGCAGCCCACCGAACTCTGTGCCAAATATGGCTACATGGTCTCGCCGGTACGCGGCGACCCGCTCGGAACCAGAATCGTCTAATCAACCCAAATAGAATTGAACCACGGATGAGCGCGGATAAACTCGGATGTTTAAATGATTCTAAAAGCCTCTTTTTTTATTTCCACCTGTTCATTCCGTCATTCGTGACCGCATCAATAATCCGTGTCAATCAGTGTTCATCCGCGGTTCCAACCCCGGTTGTCTGTAAACTATGACTCCTTTCGTTCCCATCAAAACTTCTGCGCCCGGCAGCCTGATGCTGCTGGGCGAGCATGCCGTTCTGGAGGGTAAGCATGCGCTGGTGTGCGCGATTAACCGGCGGATCACGGTGGAGCTTTTCCAGACATTGGAACCTGTGGTGCAGATTGATTCCGCTCTGGGCGAGTATCAGGCGCCTCTGGATGATCTGGTGGATCATCCCTCCTTCCGCTTTGTGCTTCAGGCCATCCGGCAGCATAAGGGGGCCATTCCATCCGGCTTCCGGCTCAGGATCGAGTCGGAGTTTTCTGCGGATATCGGCTTCGGCTCTTCTGCGGCCGTCACGGTCGCCACCCACGCCGCCCTGCTGCAATGGCTGAACAACGCGCCGCCGGAACCGGAAACGGTCTTTAATGAAGCCCTGAAAACCGTGCATACGGTGCAGGGGCGCGGATCGGGTTCCGACCTCGCCGCCAGCGTGTATGGCGGCATCGTGGGTTACACGATTGAGCCGGAGTTCCAACCCCTGGAAGTGGCGGTTCCGTTGACGGCGGTCTATTGCGGCTATAAAACGCCGACGCCGGAGGTCATTCTCCGGGTGGAAAAACTGAAGGCGACCGATCCGGCCCGGTATGAGCGGATCTATGACGAAATGGATGCCGGTGCAATGCGGGCCGTTGACGCGCTGCGGAATCGCGATTTTCCAGCCTTTGGAAAAATCCTGAACCGGAACCAGGAACTGATGGAGCAGATGGGCGTGAATACGCCCGAGCTTCAGGAAATTGTTTCGGCGTTGCAGGCTGCGCCCGATGTATTCGGGGCCAAAATTTCCGGCTCGGGACTGGGCGACTGTGCCGTCGGTGTAGGTTATGCCGAGTTGGGCGAACTGGACTATCCGGTCTATCATTTAGAGATTACGCCAATGGGGTGTCAGCATCATGAATAAATCCACGCTGAAAAACCGCTTGTACGAAATCATCTTCGAGGCCGATACCCGAGCCGGGAAAACCTTCGATGTGCTCCTGTTTGTTGCCATTTTGATCAGCGTGGGTTTAACGATGCTGCAAAGTGTCAAATCCGTGCGAACGGATTACGGCACCTTATTGTTTGCCCTGAATGCCGGCTTCACCATCGCTTTTACCATCGAATACATACTACGCCTGTATTGCGCTCCCAAGCCGGTACGCTATGCCCACAGTTTTTTCGGGGTGGTGGACCTGTTGGCTGTGCTTCCGTTTTACATTGGGCTGTTCATTCCAAGCACCCGTTTTCTGGACGTCATCAAAGTGCTGCGCATGATGCGTATTTTCCGGGTGCTCAAAATGGCGCAATATGTCGGCGAGGCAGACCTGCTGAAAAATGCACTCATCGCCAGCCGGCGGAAGATCGGAATTTTTCTGGTCGTGGTTATGACGATTGTCGTCATTATCGGTTCGCTGATGTACATCATTGAGGGCGAAGAACATGGGTTTACCAGTATTCCGCAGGCCGTTTACTGGGCCATTGTCACGCTCACCACGGTTGGCTACGGCGACATGTCGCCGCAAACTCCTGTGGGGCAGGCGCTCGCCGCGTTCATCATGATTATCGGCTACAGCATTATCGCTGTGCCGACCGGTATCATCACTGCGGAGTTAGGTCTTTCGACTGCGCAGGAACGAAATAAACGCTTGTGCAAAGCCTGCGGACATCATCAGCATGATGCCGATGCCAGGCACTGCAAGCAGTGCGGCGCAAGTTTAGGATAGCGTTCCCTGGGAGGGTTCGAATCCCACTCCCGGCACCATTTTCTACTTGGGACACCACAGGACTCGTTTTATCCCATTTTGACTCATTTTTAGGTCAGTATGTGGGGCATGGAGCACATCCGGCATGCCTGAAGTAATCTCAAAAATTACCGGTTGACTTTGGCTGGGACTCTGACCCCATTCTGTCATTCAATCATCCTGTCTAATCCCCGTCTGCACCGATTCGTTTTAACACCCGCTGCGCTTAAGGCGCGAAGAACACAAAGGCAGGTTTTGA
>JAROAZ010000044.1 GCA_029432775.1 Pontiellaceae bacterium B12227
GCAGCCATCAAAAGCCCAAACTCAACCGGCATTACAGCCACTCGAAACCAGCTCAGATGTTATTCATTCCTTTCATAGGTTTTTTGACAGAACCTAACAACATGCCCTGCCGGCACAAAGCGCAGACAGGGCATGAAGGTGGTTCAATCTATTCTACTTCTCAACCTTGAGCGAAATAAATTTCGCGGTACTGGTGGCCTCGGTGCGGTTGGTCTGCGTTCGGAAACCATCGACTTCAGCAGACTGGCCGACGAAGAATACGTCGTTCGTATCCACAGCCGTCATCAGATCTTCTGTAGCACCCAGAATGAAGGTCAGGGCGGCATCGTCCACGCGCTTGTCGTAGACATGGTAGAAATAATCCGTTCCCATATCGTCGGCCGTGAAGGTTGCCGGAGCCACGTCTGCAGCATCATCCAGGGTCGGAATACCACCGAGGGCATATTCCATCAGGTTGTCGAGCCCATCCGGTTCGTAGTCATATTTTTCATCGGCTTCGGCCCCTACCAACCCATAACTGGCCGCCCACGAAGCATAATCCAGCTCCGGAGCCGCAGGTTCGGACAGCGTCCCAATGAGCTCCAGATTATCCATGCCCATGCCGCCAAAGCCGCCGACGCCTGATCCCATCACAATGATCAGCGTGAGGTTCGAGCCGGTTCCGTCGATGACCGGGTTATAGGTCTGGAATTCATCGATCAGGCTGTTGGTGACCACGCCATTAACAGAAACGCCGAAACCAGTGGCTCGCGATAAAACGGTCCCGTTATCCATGGTTTCATCCCAACCTAAACCGGAAAACCCGAGGTCAAGAATCATATTCGTGGCCCCTCCGTCGATGGAGTAGGACATGGATACATCCTTGTCGCCGTTGAACCCGCCGGACGTCGCCCAATCGACCAACAGGTTCAGATCCTCATAGTCCGTGATATCGAAGGTGTAGGTCAGCGACTTTGCCGTTGTTCCGGCACGGTACATTCCGAAAACCTTATCGGTCTTGTTGGTACCGAGGAATCCGAGCGTATCAGAGGCATTTGTTGCAACTACGCCGCCGGCTTCCACGGAAGTGTCGATCATGCCCGGATATTGTATGTTATCACGGCTAACGATATTCCACGTTGTTCCCGCAGCCGTGTTGATGCCTCCAACAATTGAACGGCTGGTGTATATCCCGGCATCATCGAAATTATCTTTCCCGATCGCCAAGGTATCGCCTGGCTTCGGAACCACGTCGCCGTAGAGCTTCAGGTTGTCCAGACCATAAGACTGGGAACCAACCTGCGATGCCATGCTTATGGTTACGCTCAGCACCGAGCCTGTGCCCGCAATCGTCGGCGTATAGGTTTGAAACACCTCGGAAAGCGTCCCGGCACTGACACCATTCACCGTTATCGTCCCGCTGTTGGAATTTGTTATGGCGCGCCCGTCATCCATAATCTGGATCCAGTCTACCCCTGAAGAGCCCAGCGACAGGTTGGTCACGGAAGCTCCGCCGTCAAAGGAATACGCCACTTTAATGTTCGGGTTACTGCCTTTGCCGCTCATCGCCCAATCCATAGGCATCTTCAAGTTGTTGTATCCGGCAACATTGAAGGTATAGGTCAGGGTTCGCGTTCCACTAAGCCCTGCGCGATAGATGGCAAAGACCTTGTCGGTTTTGTTCGTACCCAGAAAGCCGATGCCGTCCGTCAGGTTTGTTCCGATCACTCCCCCGGCTGCCACGCTTGTGTCAATCACTTCGTCGCAGGCGGTGGTATCACGATTAACCGCTTGCCAGGAAAGGTTCGCGCTGTTTGCCGAGTTGGAATTCACCTTGCTCACATAGATTGCGGTTCCGTCGAAGTCATCCTCACCCAGGAGTACCGTCTCGCCCGCTTCATAGCTGAAGTAAACCAGATTCAGGAACATGCTGTCGGCATCATAGTCAATGGACCAGCTCTCGACGTTTGCTGCGACGCTCACGTTGATGTTGCTCGTGGCAAACTGTGCGGTGTTTGTGTTGAAGGTGACCAGGTCAATATTCGTTGCGCCGCCCGCATAGGCCACGGCATTAATGGTAAGTACTGAGTTGGTTGCATCGACGCTAAAGGTGCCCGATGCATCAATGGTTCCGACTCCGTCGGCATCGAACTGGAAATCAAGTATACCTGTGGTCTGGATGGTGAAGTTGTCCCCTTCGCCATTGCCTGCTGCCAATGAGGTGCCACTTCCAATGACCGAAACTTTGCCGTTGGCCCCAACTGTTAAGTTATTAAGCAGCTCCAGTGTGCCTGTTCCCGAAATTTCATACAGTCCGCCATTGTTGTCGTCCGTACCAAGCGCCACGCGACTGGCATTCACCGTGCCGGCATTCTGCTTGATAAAGGTGCCGAACCCCGTTGTGCCACCATTGACACCGATATCGATATTGCGGAGGGAGTCCATATCGGCGCTGATTGTAATATTTCCGTTGTTTCGCATCATTATATCGACTTGATTGGACGAAGTAACCGCAGAGGTCACCGTCCCGATGTCGGTACCAGCGAAAAAATCGGCGCGGTCGATTACGCCATTCGTATTATCGCCGGGAACGTAGCTGGTCGCCCAGTTATTCGTATTGCTCCACTCGGTGTCGGCTCCGCCACCACTCGTCCAATTAATGGTGGTCGCCTGCGCGCCCATGGCTCCTGCCAAACAGAGTGCCAATATACCTATTCGCTTATTCATCTATTTCCTCCTGATTCCGTTGAATTTGACCTATGGGACCGGCCTCTGCCTTTCCCGATTCACAATCTAATTTACGCCTATTGGACAGCTTGCCTATCGCACGTTTAAGGGATGCCCCAAAAGACCCCGTTTTGGCCTGTTTTCCAGCGTCTGGAAGGTTTTTTGACGGGATAACAGGATGAACCGGATAAATCATCCTTGTAATCCAGTTAAAATTGATCGTTATTCACTTCCAATCATGTCTGAATATTTCTCTTAGATGGAGCAGGTTCAGGATTAAATTCTCTGCGTTCTCAGCGCCTTTGCGGGGTATATCACTATACCCCTAAACGCCGGACTTCCGCAGGAGGGACATGAACAGAATGGTACTTCCTTAAGCATGTCTTGCTTTGCATGGAGCAGGCGGGACGCCTGCGATACGCCCAAGTATATAGCCACCGTCCCGGCGGCTTCAGGAACCCGCTTGTAGCGGCCGGCACGGAAATTGTGCCGCAGGTGTCCCGCCTGCCCCGTTGAGCGGAAAGCTGAGGAAAAACCCTTAAGTCAGCACCATTCGGGACATATACAAAAAAAATTCCCCGGATCACCGATCCGAGGACATCGCATGCGTAGTTATGGCATTAAAACTTGAAGAGGCGCCGGCTAACCAATAGCCCGCCGCCGAAAATGGCAATGAAACTGAGAACGGCCGGTTCCGGGACGGCTTCAAGCGTGAAATTATCGACTGAGATCGCACCCGTTCCATCCGTGACCGTCACATTCGCAGCGAAGGCCGCCAGGATGAGATCAAAATCAACAACACTTCCGATGCTTCCGGAAACACCGGGAGCCTCATCGGCAGACCAAGTATACGCAGTCAGATCAAATGTATGCGAGTAGGTGCCCGATCCCGTGAACGCTATTGCGTTACCAGGCGCACCAGTTGGATCGCTTCCGTCCTTAAGATTCATGTCGGCATAATCGGTTTCAGCCTGATTCTGAATGGAGCCGCCAGTTGCACCCGTATTAGCGAGGATCTCACCCGCATCGGGTGATCCATTGGTCTTATAACCTACAAGGTGCAAATAGAGCGTCGATCCCGTGCCGACCACGTAATCGAACGACAGCGAGAGCTTGGTCAGACTCGTGTCCGTTGTTTTGTCGCTTACTTTTATGACCTGTCCCATACCGCCTTCACCGTCACGATCAGTAGCCGTCGCGGCGTTGTTCATGGTTTCGCCAGAGACATTCCACAGTGTGCTGGAAAAACCACCCCAGGTATCAAGCTGGTTCGGGCGAAAGCGATTGTGGTTTGCCACGCTTCCAGACGTAAAGTCATCACTGATAAGAATTGCGTCTGCATAGGAAGCAGCGCCCCCCATAACGGCGAACGCCAACACAGTTGTAAACATTCGTTTCATCTTCTATTTCCCTTTTTTCTTGGCTTTTCCAGCCTGGGGCTAGCTTTTGCCTTCCCCAATCAGCGACCTAATTTACACTTTTATAGAAGTTTGCCTATCGCACGTTTGAGCGATGCCGGAACTAATCCGGTTCTCTTTAGCAGAGCAGGTGCAGGAATCAATTCTCAGCGTTCCCAGTACTTCTGCGAGAAAAGTCACCATACTCCTAAACACCGGATTCCCCGCAGATGGGACATAGACAAAAAAATCCCCGGATCACCGATCCGGGGACATCGCAAGCGTAGTTATGGCATTAAAACTTGAAGAGGCGCCGGCTAACCAATAGCCCGCCGCCAAAAATGGCAATGAAACTGAGAACGGCCGGCTCCGGGATGGCCGTGGTGAAGCTGAAGTCCAGATCGCGGAAACGATTGTTGTTGTCAGATCCAATCATACTGACCGTCAGCACCTGAAGAGGGCCTGTAAAGGGCTGGTTCGCAGTAGCCACATTAACGACTTCGGCATTGTCCGCACCAAAGTAAACATCTTCGCTTTCTGCTATAAATTTGGAGATGGCGGAAAAGCCGTCAAAGGTAGCCCCCCATCCCAACGCTTCCCCCTGCGTGAAGCTGACGTTTTCAATGCTGAGCTGGAAGGACTGATTGTTATCCAGATCGCCGCCGGGGCCGAAGTGCTGCTGAGGCGATCCCGTTCCTGTGTAGTCATTGCCCAGGTTATATGCCGTCCCGAGGGTCACATCCGGAGATGTGTAGGAAGATCCCGTCCAGGCTTCCAGCCGAAGGTCAAAGCTGAGCGTGTCGTTGATGGTTCCACCATCCAGGTTCCCGGTGCGGGTCCATGAATACAAAATGTCGTTGCCGTCAACGGCGGAGGTAACCGTGAATTGATTATAGACCACTCCGGTGTCACTGGCATTGTTTCCATCCCAGTTTGCTACGCTGATGACAGTCGCCTGCGCGGCTCCTGCCATTAGTAAACAAGCGCTCAATGCGCATGCTGTTTTTTTCATCTTCTATTTCCCTTTTTTCTATTTTTCACCAGAACCAGCTCACGCCGTTCTCATCAGTGAATTAAACTACGCCTTTCTGAAAATTTGTCTATCGCACGTTTAAGGGATGCCGGGATGAAACCGTTCTGGCATGATTTCCAATGATTGGAAGAACAGGTTCGTGCCTTGAGGCGGCGGAATTATTCATGATATAAAAAGATATGCAGCAAGCTCTCATATTTTACAGTGTTGCCATACTGACCGGACTGCTCCCGGCGACGGCTGTTTTTGCGGAGACACCCTACTCATCCCTTCCGCTCTCCCAACTCGAACAACGTCTGGCTGAAATCGATGCCGAACTGGGGCAACTCGCCCACTACAGCCTGCGTAGCGGAATCGGTTCCATTGGATGCCGCTCCATGTGGCGCACCAACAGCACCATCGGTGAATGGTTCGAAATCGAGCTGGAACGGGAAACCCCGCTCGACGAAATCGTGCTGATCCCTGCGCTCTGGCGCGACGCGGAAAAGGGATTCCAGGCCGATGGGTTTCCGGATGAATTCCGCATCACCGTCGGCACGGCCAACGACCGCACGGGAACCGTGCTGGGTGAATACCGCTCCGCCGACGGCATCCTGCCGCGCATCGCCCCGCTGGTCATTTCCGCCAACGGCATGCCGGCATCGTGGGCAAGGATCGAGGCAACCCGCCTTGCTCCCCGGGCTTTTGACCAGCACTATGTTTTCCAACTATCGGAAGTGTGTGTATTCAGCGGGTCTGAAAACGTGGTGCTGCGCCGCCCGGTCAACGTCTCGTCCAGCCACACAGAACGCAGCGGCAGTTCCTGGAACCCCTCGTTCCTGGTCGATGGCCACATGCCCTATTTAATGGATGCCGCTGAAGGCCATCCAAGCGTCGCCTATCTGAGCCCCAAGCATAGGGAGAAACCGACCCTAACGCTGGATCTTGAAGATCAAGTCCCGCTCTCCAGCATCCACCTGCATGCGATGGAACAAAGCGATACCGTTCCTCAGGCCTATGCCGGCGATATGGGCATTCCGCGGCACCTGCGCGTCGAGGGCGCCAGCAGCCCCGATTTCTCGGATGCAACGGTGCTGTTGGAAACCCGGCAGGACGCCATTAACGACACAGGCCCCATCATGATGTGGCACTTCCCTGAAACAACCTGCCGCTACGTGCGCCTGTCCGACGCCTCCACATCCCCCCCCTACCGCATCGGTTTTGCCGAAATCGAGCTTTATTCCCATGGAAGGAATGCGGCGCTCGGAAAACCCGTCCACACAGATGACGCATCCAGACGACCCGACACCAACCGTTCACTCGCCGCCTTAACAGATGGCCAGAACCTTTACGGCGCAATCCTGCCCATCCGAACCTGGTTGAACGAACTGGCCCGGCGCCACGATCTGGAGGCCGAACGTCCCTTGGTCATGGACGAGCTCAACAAACGCTATGCGCGGCAAAAAGCCAACCTCAACCGCATGACCTGGTTGGCAGCCCTGCTCGTCGCCACCGTCGGTTTTACCATCCTGATCGACCGCATGCTCCGGCAGCGCCAGATCGCCCGCATCCGTGAACGTTTCGCCGCCGACCTGCACGATGAGCTTGGCGCCAACCTCCATGCCATCGGCCTGCTGGGCGACCTGGCAAAAGATGCCGTGCATTCGCCCGAAGACCTCATCGAAACGGTCGATGAAATCCGCGCGCTCACCGAACGAAGCGGTGCCGCCGCCCGGCATTGCGTAGATATGCAGCAGGCCGACATCTATGGCAAACTGCCCGACGACATGCAGCGCACCGCCCGCCGCATCATGGCCGACCTCGACTACGATATTTCGATCGAAGGCGAGCAGATGCTCGAAAAGCTCAAACCCCGCACGAAGTCCGACCTCTTCCTTTTCTACAAAGAAAGCCTCGTAAACATCAGCCGTCATTCCGAAGCGAATGAAGTCCGCACCAATCTGACCGCCGATCGCAATGAAGTATGTTTAACGATTTCAGATAACGGACACGGCCTGGAAGGGGAAGTTCCGTTATCCCTAAAACGCCGTGCACGCCTGCTCGGCGGGCATGCAACCATATCAACCTCGGAATCGGGTGGGACCTGTATTACCCTAAGGTTTAAACCTCGCAGATTCGGAGTCCGGAGTTCTAACCTGCAATGAAACAAAAAATTAAAATCATGCTTGTGGAAGACAACCCCGAGTACCGTCGGGTCATTGAAATTGCTATGAAACGGGAACCTGACATGGAACTCGTCAGTCGGGTAGGAACGGCGGAACGGGCGTTGCGCAGCTTTCAGGACATGTCTACCCGCATCGTGCCGGACATTATCCTGCTGGACCTGAACCTGCCGGGCATGTCCGGCCTCGAAGCCCTGCCCCATTTTTCCCAAGCGGTTCCCGACAGTCCCGTCATCGTACTCAGCCAGTCCGACCGCGAAAAAGATGTCCTCAGAGCCATCTCTCAGGGAGCCAAAGGCTACCTGCTGAAATCGGCCACGATACAGCAGATCAAGGACGGCATTCAGACGGTGATGGACGGTGGATCATCGCTCGACCCCTCCGTGGCGCGGTTTATTCTGAATACCCTGCAGACCAAACTGCCTAAAGAAGAACTGGAAGTCCGGCTGTCAGATCGGGAACTCGAGACCCTCATGCTGCTGGGCGAAGGGCTGGTCAAAAAAGAGATCGCCACGGAGCTGAATATCAGTGTCTTTACTGTCGCCACCCACATCCGGCACATTTACGAAAAACTCGAAGTTCAAAATGCCCCGGCAGCGATTCACCAAGCCCACCGTCTCGGCCTTTTCCGCACCGACAACAGCATATAGGACCCCAAACAGGCTGGCGGATTATTTTGGAATTTCTCCCTACTCCCTCTGCATTAGGTTTTCCAGATGGCTACCGATTCTCATCAATGGTTGCGATGCCATCCCCGTTTTTGTCATAGGCATTATCGAACTGGCGTTCAAAAATGGTCGAGAATTCTTTGCGGGTCAGTTGGCCGTTTTGATCCCGGTCCGCACCCTTAAATGATTTATGGGTATGCTCATCCGGTGAGAGTAAACCATCTTTGTTTTTATCCTTACCCTCAAAGCCCGCAGTATGGAAGTCGACGTATTCCGCCTTGGTGACCTGCCCGTCTTTGTTGGCATCTTTCTCCAGCAACGCCTCAAATGACTTCCCGGAAGCAGGTTTCGTTTTTTTCTTCGTTTTTTGAACGGAGGGTTTCCTGCCTCCCGCCTGAATGGCAGTTTTTGAATATGGTTTTTTTCCAACCTCCGGATAACTGCGCATGAAGTTGTTTTCGTCAATCACGTTAATGTAATAGTGCGTCGTTCCCTCGGGAATATTGACCGATACGTTTTGAGAGAAAAGCACCGTTGCCGGCATCCGAAACCACTCTTCATCACGTTCGCCGCCATTCAGCGTGTAGATCAGGTCAGCCCCAACCACCTTTGCCCCGTTTTCCTGAACCTCAAACTCAACCTTGTTCCCGTTCTGCAGATGGGAAAGAACGCTCGGTGCAGATTCCTTACCCGGAAGCTCTCCATTACAGTCAGGATTGTAGAAAGGATAACTGGCCTTCATCTCCGTCAACATCTCCGTCAGCTTCCGATTCAGTTGCTGCGTCTTTTCCGGCATCAGAGCCGCAAGGTTTTCAGCCTCTTCAATATCGCCGCGCTCCTGTTTACGCCCCTTTGTTTTATAAAGCTGATAGAGCTCCAGCTCCGGCGTATCACTATTCACATGGTCATAGTTCCGGACCAATTTATAATCGCCGATACGGATCGTACTTTCCAAAGCCACTCCATGCGGGAAATGCCACATCATCGTATCGCGCACGGAACCATCCGTCTCTTTCACCAGCGCAGGGTTTGTCGGATCGTTGAGCAGCAGCTCAGACAGATTCAGGCCGTCCAGGTTCTTATCCTTTGGATTTTCGGAACCGATCAGACCCAGAATAGTTGGATAAAAATCGAGTCCATTGACCATCACATCGCTCTGCACCCCTTTCCTGATACCGGGGCCCGTAATGATCAGCGGCACACGCGTTCCGCCTTCCATGGCCGAAATTTTACCCCGGGACAGCGGAGCATTGTCGGTATAGCGCTCCTTGGGGCTACCCTCCATACCGCCGTTATCGGAGGTAAAAATAATGTAGGTATTTTCACTGAGCATATGACCCGGCCAACGCGGATCTTCAGTGGTTTCCAGATATTCGAACACCTGGCCCACATAATAATCGAGCGACTCCACCATGGCAAAATAATAGGGATTCAGCTGCCCGGGTACGTCCTTCTTGTTGGTATGCTTCGGATCGACGCCCAGCTTTTTAACATACTTATTCAACAGCGCTTCATTGCGCGTCATGATGGGGCTATGCACCAGCCAGGTGCAGTAATACAGGAAAAACGGCTTGTGCTGATTCTCTCGGATAAACGTCAGCGCATCTTCATTATTCTGATGGAATGGAAATCCATTTTCATCCAGACGGTACGGATCGTCCGGTTGATTCGTTGCAAAACCGCTCAACCGATCTTTCATGCCCGCATGTGCACCACGATCGGAGCGCGTCCAGTCGAACCCGACATCCATCGGTTGCGGGAAAGAATGATGATTAATGGCAATATGCCACTTACCGGCATGTCCGGTAACATATCCATTCTGCTTCATCGCTCTCGCCAGCGTGAAGGTGTCTTCCGGCATCCGACCGCTGTACCACGGATCCATCAAACGCATATGCTTACTGTGTGGTCTGGGCGGTGCTCCGCCGACCACATGCGTTTTCTGTGCTCGCGCCGGATGGTTGCCGCTCATAATTGCACAACGGCTCGGCGCACAGGTCGGTGCCGGCGAATAGGCCTGCCAGAACAGTATGCCCTTTTTCGCCAGCGCATCGATGTTCGGCGTTTCCGCCGGCGACGGTTCGTCGATGTCGTAACACTTCACATCCTGCCAACCGAGATCATCGGTCAGCAACAATAGCACATTAGGTTTTGCCGGACGCTCTGCCGCGCCCACTACTCCAACAAACAATAATACCGCAACCGCGGTGATCCATTTCATAGTCATGCGGAATAAACTATCAAATGCGTATCGCATGCCCATCCTGTATTTGACCGATGCTCTTCGGGAAATGTAAAAATCACAGTGAAAGATAATTACGCTGCCAGTCGTGCGGGCCTTTTGACCGCGTTGGCCCGAAACGCGACTCATGTTGAAAAGTGCCCAACTAATGATCTTAACATCCTGTATTTGAGTGATGCAGAATAGATGTCGGGATGATAGATTGGTCACTTCAGCATATGGAATCAGGAGAGTGTTATGGGATTTGAAATGAACCGTAGGTTTTTCATGGGAGGAACGGCAGCAATGGCCGCACTTCCAACGCTTGGAAAAAATAGACAGAAACCGAATGTGATCATTGTGATTACAGATGATCAGGGATACGGCGATATGTCGTCCACTGGCAATCCCCACCTCAAAACACCGAACCTGGATAAACTGCGAGAACAGGGTACCTTTCTGAATAACTACCACGTTGATCCCACCTGCGCACCGACCCGCTCAGCACTGATGACCGGCCGTTATTCCGACCGCGTGGGTGTCTGGCACACAGTTCAAGGCCGCAGCATGCTCCGCCGGAGGGAAACCACCATGGCCGATGTGTTCGGCGCAAACGGCTATACCACGGGTCTCTTCGGAAAGTGGCATCTGGGCGATTGCTATCCCTACCGTCCTGAAGACCGCGGATTCCAACATACCGTCTATCATTCTGCCGGCGGTGTCGGCCAGGCACCGGACTACTGGGGCAACGACTATTTTGACGACACCTACATCGTCAACGGGAAATATCAACGTTTCAAAGGCTACTGCACCGACATCTGGTTCGATGAAGGCATTAAGTTCATCAAGGAGAACAAAGAGAGGAAGAAACCGTTCTTTGCCTACATCTCCACCAATGCCCCCCACGGCCCCTACTACTGCCCGGCCGAATATGCCAAACCGTTTAAAGGCGTACCCGGTGTAAATATTCCGGAGTTCAACGGTATGGTCGTTAATATCGACGACAACATGGCCCGGCTGATGAAGTTCCTCGACAATGAAGGGCTGGCCGATAACACCATCCTTGTTTTCCAGACGGATAACGGCACCGCCGGCGGATTGGCAAAGAATGGTAAAAAAGGATATGATGGCGGCATGCGCGGCCGGAAAGGGTCTCAGTATGAGGGCGGTCACCGCGTACCGTTCATGATCCGCTGGCCGAACGGTAAAATCGAGGCAGGAAAATCCATTGAGCAGTTGACGGCGCACGTCGACATTCTGCCGACCTTCATTGAAATGTGCGGCCTGACCGCCCCGGAAATTGCCTTTGATGGAACCAGTTTAACTCCCTTACTTTATTCCAAAGAACAAAACTGGCCCGACCGCGCACTCGTGGTCGAATCACAACGTGTAATTGATCCGATCAAATGGCGGCAGTGTGCCGTAATGACAGACCAATGGCGTCTGATCGATGGAAAAGAGCTGTACGACATACGTAACGATCCACGACAGACCTCCGATGTTGCCGCCAAACAGCCGGAAGTATTCCAACGCCTGAAAGCCCAATACGACAAGTTCTGGTCGGATGTTTCCAAAGAACACGACCTGACTACCCGCATGGTCATAGGCTCAGACCAATCGCCGATTGTCTCCCTCTCCTCTCACGACTGGCTGCACGACGGTCTACCGCCGTGGAACCAGAACCACATCGTGAAAGGAGATGTGGCCGTGGTATCACACTGGGGCATCGAGGTTGAGCACGATGGAGAATACGAAATATCCCTGCGGCGCTGGCCGGTTGAAGCCGATAAAGGCATCAACGATGGAACGTACGGCAAAGCGTTCAACTATAAACAGGCTCGTATGCAGGTCGCCGGGTTTGATCAAACGGTGGATATTCCGAACGGTGCCAAGGAAGTAACCTTCAAAGTGAAACTCAAAAAAGGGGTTGTGAAACTGGCCCCGAGATTCATTGGCCCGGACCTTACCGCGACCCCGTACTATGCCTATGTTACGCATAAACCGAAACCCGGTTGGCAAACCCCGCAAGGCATGAACATCCCGGTCTATGACCCCGATTACGGGCGTATTCCCCCTCAGCGAAAATAATAGTAAGGGTGCTGAAACGGATCTGTGGAGCACGTTTGTTGTTTTGCTGCTCCGTTCGCTGAACAGGGAGGCATTCCTACCGGCATTTTGCATCGTATGAAATTCCAGGCATCGGAACTTTTCTGAAAGAACAATCTGTTCGGGCAGGACTTACACATCCTGTGTTTACAGGATACCTGTAATTCACGGCCAGGAGTAGGTTAACGGTCGGCAGAACCTTGCTGACAAGGTTGTTCGACAGATTCCGAATTCATGCTATTAATAGATATGCACTACCCACCATTAACCATAGTCCTGCTGACAGTCCTGCTGACAGTAACTGCAGTAGCGGAACGGCTCAAAGGATCCTCTCTCTCCGAGTTGGAACAACGGCTGGCCGATATCGATGCCCAGTTGGGACTGCTCGCCAACTACGGTCTGGGAACCGGCATCGGCGCTATTGGGCATCGATCCAACGCCCACAATACCGCAAACCATCAAGAATGGATCAACATCAATTTTGAAGCATCCGTTCCGCTGAACGAAGTCATGCTCATTCCCGCCATTCGGCGCGATACGGAAAGCGGATTCCAAGCCGACGGCTTTCCCAGACATTTCCGTTTGATCGCAGGAACCGATGATGCGCCAGAAGGCCGAGTTGTCGCGGAAATTACCTATAACGATGAGATACTACCCCGCATCGCTCCACTTATCATTCCCTGCAATGGCATCATGGCATCATGGATCAGGATCGAGGCTGAACAGCTTTCCCTCCGAGCATTCGATGAACTCTATGTTTTACAGCTCTCGGAAATCCTTGCTTTCAGCGGGCACGAAAATGTTGCATTGCATAAACCAGTCACCGTTTCTTCAAACCGAATCAGCGAAGATCCGGGATGGGATGCAAAGTATGTAGTGGATGGGTTTATGCCCTATCTCATGGATGCAGCAGAGGGTAATAAAAGCGTTGCCTACTTATGCCCGATAGACGTCGACCACTCGCCTTCCATTACAATTGATCTGGGGAAAAAACATCCCGTTTCCCGATTGCATCTGCATGTGGTTGACCAAAGCGACACACTGCCCCAGGCCTTTATCGGTGACTTCGGCATACCCAAAAAAATGCGCATAGAAGGCGCGACCCGTTCTGATTTTTCGGATGCCATACCATTGCTCGATTTACGTCATGAAACAATCTATGATATGGGTCCGATTATGATGCATACATTTCGGGAAACCGAGATTCGCTATCTACGCTTAAATGTCGATGAGCCGGCTCCGAACACGTTGTATGGAGACATCCCGATGCTGATGGGTTTCGCCGAAATCGAAGTTTTTTCCAAGGGACAAAATATAGCGCTGAACCAAACGATCAGTGCCTCCATCGCACAGGCAGACTCCTACCGCCCGTTATCCAACCTCACCGATGGCCTGAACATTTATGGGTCGATTCTGCCCATTCGGAAATGGCTGACCCAGCTGGCAAAACGCCATGAACTCGAAACCGAACGACCCCGTATTTCGGAAGAGCTGAACCTGCGGTATACCCGCCAAAAAAAGATTCTCACCCGTATGAGCTGGCTAACCGTTCTGCTTGCGAGCGGCACGATCATTACAGTCCTGGTCGACCGCATCATTCGGCAACGCGTCGTTTACCGCACCCGCGAACAGATTGCCGCCGATCTGCACGACGAGCTGGGCGCCAACATCCATGCCATCGGACTGCTCGGCGACCTGGCTCTGGCCTCAAAAACATCGCCCGTAAAACTCGACAAACTCCTCCAGCGCATCCGAGCCCTCACCGAACGAACCGGTGCCGCCGCCCGCTACTGTACCGACATGCTGGAAGCCCGGGATCTCTATGGCGACCTGGTCGAAGACATGCGGAAAAGTTCCGCACGAATCATGGCCGACCTCGACTACAACATCAATATCGACGGAGAGGAATACCTCGAGAACCTCTCCGCCCGAAAGCGCATCGACCTGTTCCTTTTCTACAAGGAGTGTCTGATAAACATTCTCCGTCACTCCGGTGCCACTGAAGTGAGCACTCAGCTGACTGCCAACAGAAAAGAACTGACCCTGATCATCGCCGACAATGGTCATGGACTGGACGGCGAAGTTCCGGCTTCGCTGAAGCGACGGGCGCGACTGCTCGGCGGGCAGGTGAGCAGTGCCTCTGCGCAGAATGGAGGCACGCACATTTCCCTTTTAGTGAAATTTCGAAAACTTGGAGCCTTTTTATGAAACAGAAAATCGCCGTGATGCTGGTGGAAGATAATCCGGAATATCGGGAGGTGATCAACCTTGCCCTTGAAGATGAAGCCGACATCGATCTGATCAGCCAATTCGGCACTTCAGAGATTGCCCTGCGGAGCCTGCAGGATATGAGCACCCGCAGAGTACCCGATATGGTCCTGCTCGATCTCCGACTGCCCGGCATGGACGGCCTCGACTCGCTTCCCTATTTCAAATCCGCCCTGCCCGATGCTAAGATCATGATCCTGACCCAGTCAGATGATGAATCCGACGTACTCCGGGCCATCTCCCGAGGTGCATCCGGCTATTTGCTCAAATCATCTAAGCTCGACCAGATAACAGACGGCATTCGCTCCGTCATGGCCGGCGGTGCATCGCTCGACTCCGGCGTTGCCCGGTTCATCCTGGATACACTTCAAAATAATATGCCCAAAGACGAAGTGGAGAATATGCTGACTCCGCGGGAATTGGAAATTCTCACGCTCCTCGGAGAAGGACTCGTCAAAAAAGAGATCGCCGTTAAGCTTGGCATCAGCTACACCACGGTCGACACCCACGTGGCCCATATTTACGAGAAACTTGAAGTCCGCAATGCCCCCTCAGCCATCAATAAAGCCCATCGAATCGGACTCTTTCCTCCTGCAGAATAGGCCTTCATAAATCAACCCGCCTAACCCAATGTGAGTTCTCCGTAAAAAATGGTCGACCCGGTTTTCGTTTTTGGAGATCTCAGCTAAATCGGTTCTCATGACAGGACAGTTAAGCCTCGACCAGCTTGATTCTATCAACCGCCAATGGCTTGCATACTATAATAACGAGCGAGCTCATCAGGGGGTCGATATTGGAAATAAGGTTCTCCGGCCTGACTTCAAACCGTCCGACAACGATGGCACCACCCCGAACGATCCGCCCGAAACCTCCCCGGTCTAGATCATGGGCTCCTCCGGCTCTCCTGAAAGTTGTCGGCGTGCCGAGCGCATGGATTTTAGATTTAGAGGATATAGAACTTGCGACGGTTGCGGGCACCGCTTTGCTCCGGGATTACCTGAGTAGCCGGAGGACTTATGGCAACGTAAGTCCTTTTTTTATGTATACCGTCACCGTTTCATATGCGAAAAAGTGACTGTTTGTGAATTACGGATTTATTTTCAGGAGTAAAAAAATATGAAGTGCTCATTCTGTGGAAGGTCAGAAGAAGAGGTTGAAGTTATCGTTTCCGCAGCGGAGCAACAGGTGAACATCTGTTCGGACTGCGTGGAAATCTGTAATAACATCATCGCAGAGGAACGGGCGAAGGCAGGATAACCTGACTCAACCGGGGGAAATGGAATGAGCGAAATAAAACCTCTGAGCGGACTGACAAAGTCCGTCATCATTATGCTTTGCATTTATATGTTCGTGCTCGCCTGCAACCTGCTGACGAATATTTATGAATTGATCGAATACGCCGGCTATGATGCGGAAGCGGTACCCGAAGAGTTTCTGATCTCGCAGGTGCTTAGCGGCCTGGTTGCCATTGCATTTCTTGTGGTCTATCTCATTACCGCGGTCTTCTTCCTGAAGTGGGTCTATCGGGCCAATAAAAACCTTCAGATACTGGGCGATGGACGAATGGAGTTTTCGGCCAGTGCAGCGGTGGTCTGGTATTTTGTCCCGATCGCCTGCCTCTTCAAACCGTATCAGGCGATGCGGGATATCTGGAAGAAAGCACATAAGACCTGGAATGCTGATTCGCGCCTCCTGCCAGGCTGGTGGGCACTTTGGATCGTCGCGATGATTTTCGGCCAGATTATTGCGCGGCAGAACAGCGTAACCATTGGAGACTACCGCCTGACTGCGATAACCACCCTTGTCTCGCACCTGATCAATATTGCTCTGGGCTTCACGGCTATCGCACTCATATCGAATATCAGCCGCGCCTATGAGGTGAACTATTGCGGGGCCGAGGGGGCCGAAACGGACCTGCTCGAAGCACTGAAAGTGACCTCCCGACCGTCGGATGTTCTGGAAAACCTCCATGGCGCAAACAACAAACGGGACTGAAATCCAAAGGTTGGAACATGCAGATTGAAACGGTTAAGCAGTTGAATGAAATGATCCGCAATGGGCAAATCGGGGAATACATCCAGCAGGAAGAGGCCCGGAGCTTTGCGGACATCTGCGACATTGCCGACCGGATTACTGCGAAAAACCACGAACTGAAATGGATCTGGTTGGCGGGTCCGTCGTCGGCCGGGAAAACCACCTTCACACGGAGGCTCTCTCAGGAGTTAAACCGGCGCGGAGTGAAAACCCACGACATCAGCCTCGATAACTATTTTGTCAACCGCGCGCTGACACCGCGGAACTCGAAAGGCGAATATGACTACGAGCATATTGAAGCCATTGATCTCCCCCTGCTGGAACGCCATCTTGATGATCTGGGCAGCGGCCATACCGTAGAGATGCCGCATTTCAAATTTCTGCACGGCCGCCGCGAGTTCCGGGGCGAGATTATGAAGTTGGAACCCGATGAACTTGCACTGATAGAAGGCATCCACGGTCTCAATCCGCGCATCACCTCGTTTGTCAACCCGCTGCACACCTTCAAGGTTTACATCGGGGCCCGCACCACGCTCAAACTGGATAACGACACCCGCATCTCCACCACCAACCACCGCATGATGCGGCGCATGATTCGCGACCATAGCTTCCGGGGCAATCCGGTCGAAACCACCTTCAGCCTCTGGCCTTCCGTCCGGGCGGGCGAGGACAAATGGATCTTCCCCTTTCAGCCGCTGGCCGACCTGGAATATAACTCGGCGATGGGCTATGAGATCTCTGTGCTCAAGCCACTGGTGGAACCGTTAATCCGGTCGCTGCCGGAAGCACATCCAGGTATTGGAAAAGCCCGGGAACTACTGGAGTTCCTGGGCCGCTTCGATGCGATTGACAAATCAATGGTCCCGCAGGATTCGATCCTTCAGGAGTTCATTGAAACGCCGCATTAATATTTTCTGAGCCACGGACAAACACGAAAGAACACCGAAAACCAATCTGTGTTAATCAGTGTTCATCTGTGGCAAAATAATTCCTACTCGTCTGGCATCGTTACCACGACAAAGCGCGATACGCGGCCATCGGTTATCAGGAAGAGGATACGGCCGCCATCCGCGGCCTCCAGCGCATCCTTAAAATCGCGAACGCTTTCGATCGGCATACGGTTTACGCTGGTCACGACCTGCCCCGGCTGCAGCCCGGCCTCCCAGGCCGCAGAGCCCTGTTCAACCTCTGTGATAATGACTCCGCTGAGGTCTTCATAGCCCAGTCGCCGCGCAGCATCGCTCTCCAGACTATCGACTGAGACGCCGAGCTCTTCGTAAATTTTATCCACGACCGCCGATTCGCCGTCGACCGGCTCCATCTCTTTGGTAATGGCTGAGATCTCGATATATTTCCCGTTCCGGAAAATCTTCAGCTCGATTTTTGAGTTCGGCGGTGTGTTGGCCACACGATTACGGAAGGCCTGCAGTTTCACCACTTTGCGGTCGTTCATTTCAACCACAATATCGCCGCCTCTGATACCGGCTTCTTCGGCGGCGGAGTCTTCCACCACCTGATTAATGAGCACGCCGCCCTTTTCCTTGAGCCCGAAGCTCGCCGCAAGATCTTCGTCCACTTCCTGCAGGTAAACCCCCAGCACACTGCGGGACACTTTGCCGTATTTGATCAGCTGGTCCTTGATGTTTACCGCCTGGTTAATGGGAATGGCAAAACCGATGCCCATGTAGCCGCCGCTGCGGGTGTAGATGGCGGTATTGATACCAATGACTTCCCCATCGATGTTCAGCAGCGGACCACCGGAGTTGCCGGGGTTGATGGCGGCGTCGGTCTGGATAAAGTTTCCGTATTCGGCAATATTGGTCTCATCGCGCCCTTTGGCACTGACAATCCCGGCCGTGATGGTCTGGGAAAGTCCAAACGGATTCCCCGCGGCCAGCACCCACTCGCCCACCTCCAGCGCTTCGGAATCGCCCAGCGGTATGATGGGCAGATCTCCACCGTCTTCAATCTTGATCAGCGCAACTTCGGTCTTGGGATCGGTGCCAATCAGCTTGGCTTCGAACTCACGGCCGTCTCCCAGTGTGACGGTAATTTTATCGGCATCGTTCACCACATGATTATTGGTGAGAATGTAGCCGTCTTTGGAAATAATGAACCCGGAGCCCTGTCCTCGCTGATGATATTCCTGAGGCTCCTGCTGCTGTCCTCCATAGCCCCGCCCGAAAAACTCTTCGAACGGATGGCGATAGCGGCTTTGCGGAACCTCAACCGTGGTTTCCACATCAATAAACACGACCGCCGGAAGTACTTCCCTGGCAATTTCAGAGAATGCACTGCCTGTTTTTCTAAGCACATCTGTTTTTGCGGCCTGTGCCGGCACTGCAATCCATAATGCTGCTGCCGCACAACCTGCGGCCCAATATTTTCCCGTACGCATAATTCACTCCTTGTAAATGTTCATGCACTTGAAAGATGTGAAATTAGAGGGGCCTGACAGGATTTCGTTCAAAGAATAATGCAAAGAGTTCCAAGGTATGGAACGACAGGAACTTACTGCCAGCTGGTGATGTAGTCATCCGTCTGAGCGGAACCATTCAGCAGATAATAACCTTCGGAGTAGACAGCCACTTTACTCCGCACCTCCCCCAGGGGTGTAACCACCCGCCCATCGTAATCGGTATCGAGCAGCACCTTATACTGCACGCCCCAGGGATCAACAAACACACCGTTGGTGGATGCCCCCTGCCCTTCGAGAAATACCATTTCCACCGGATTCAGCAACGTATCTTCCGCCGTCAGAATCATAATGGTATCCTGACTTTCCTGATCGCTCCCGCCGTCCAGATCGGAGCTGCCCTGCTGGCTGTCCGCAGCCGGAAGCTTTCCGTACTTATGATGATAGGCATTCACGGCGGTTTCGATCGAGGTGAGTTCGACCAGCGCCTTCGCCTTTTTTGCACTCAGCCTGGCGGTGCGCAGACTTTTGGAACCCAGCGTAAGCAGCAGGCCGAGAATAACGATCACGACGAGCAGTTCAATCAAAGTGAATCCATCTTTTTTCATTATCAGTACCCTGCCTGCGAAGGATTAATGTCATCCGCCGGCGTATTGGTGTCTACGCCTTCGGACCAAATGGAATATAGGAAACGGTTCGTGGACTCATACCAATAGGGCCGTTCCCAGGGATCGAGCAATTCAATTCCTTCCACCAGATTTGTCAGCGTACTGATTTCAGCAAGGTTGAAGAACGGTGTGCTTCCGACTTGTCTGGGATAGGAGCCATATTCCACGCGGTATTCTTCCAGCGCGGTCCGGAGCAGCTCAATTTCCGCCTGGGCCCGTCCCTCCAGCGCAGCGCGGCGGGCAAGCCGATAGCCGCCGACGCCCAGCCCGGCCAGAATGCCGATGATCGCCATGACCACCAGCAACTCTATCAGAGTGAAACCCCGGCAGTTTCCATAGGTTGGAAGCTTCCAACCTATGGAAAGTTCCAACCGCTGGAAAGTTCCAATCATTGGAACCCTTAGCGGGCAATACCTTTTTCGGAAGCGCGACAGAATTCGAGCAGATGTTTAATCTCGGCGGTCTGCTCCACTTCAGCCTCGATTTTATCAAGCGCTTCAGCCGCATTCAGATCATCCTTGCGGTAGAGAATCCGATAGGCCTCTTTGACGGCTTTTCGCCCTTCTTCGGAAATGCCTCTGCGCTCCATACCGATCCGGTTGAAACTGCGGACCTGAATCGGATCGCCATGGGCAATCATATAGGGCGGAACATCTTTGGTTATCTTCGACATCGCGCCGATATAGGCCATCGCCCCGACTCGCATAAACTGTACGATTCCGACCGACCCTTCGATCGTGGCCATATCCTCAATCACCACATGCCCGGCAATCTGACAGGCGTTGACAATGACCACGCTGTTACCAATGTGACAACAGTGTGCCACATGCGAATAGGCCAGAATCAGACAGTCGTTCCCGACCGTGGTATAATCGCCGTCGTTCGTGGCCGCATTAATGGTGACATATTCGCGGATGGTATTGTTATCGCCGATTTTGACACCGGGCATTCCTCCGGAGAACTTAAGGTCCTGCGTACGGCCGCCGAGTACGGCAAACGGGGAGACCCGGTTGTTTTTACCCAGTGTCGTATTGCCATCAATCACCACATGCGAAATCAACTCGGTGCCGCTGCCAATGACGGCATCGGCGCTCACGGTGCAATAGGGACCAATGACGGCATCGTCGGCAATCTGAGCACCGTCGGCCACAATGGCGGTTGGGTGAATCTGAGCCATCACGTTATGCTCCGTAGCCGAAGGTCAGTTCGGCTTCGCTGACGAGATCGTCGCCCACATATGCTTTGCCCTGCACCGTGGCCATGCGCGAACGGATGCGCAACGGCGAGATCTCCATCCGCAACTGATCGCCCGGAGTCACCATTTTACGGAATTTCACTTTGTTCATGGACATGAAGTAGGCCACACGACCTTCATTTCCACCGCGGGAGTTCAGCATCACGCCGGCCACCTGCGCCATGGCTTCCATCTGCAGTACGCCCGGCATCACCGGATTCCCCGGAAAGTGGCCCTGAAAAAACTCCTCGTTCATCGTCAAATTCTTAAAGCCCGTCACGGTTCCGGCTTCCACATCCATAGCGGTAATCCGGTCCACCATAAGGAACGGGTAACGGTGTGGCAGAATTTCCATAATTTCGGTAGTGCTCATTACTGACATATCTCTTCTCCTGATTAGTACAAAAAGCCTGAAAAACTTAGGGTTTATTGGATCGCGGATCAATCTCTTTCTGTTCGGCCAACAGCTTATCGAGCTCCGGACACCCGGCCGGGACACTCCAGGCATAGGGAAAAGAGCTGCACTGCTCAGGCCGGACCTCATAGACTTCGCAGCGGTCGCCCTTTAAAAAGGCACAACTCCCATCCGCCTGGTCCAACAGGGCCAACTGCTTGCGATTGGGGGCTAAACGGGTGTGCTCGTCAATAAACTCCTGCTCAGAAAGGCCTAAATGCGCGGCCATTTTAGGAATATCATCATCGGTCAGCAGAACTGATCCGCCCCACCGACAGCATTCACCGCAGCCGGAACATTTAAATTGATTGAGTATTTCCTGATTTAACATTGAACGCCGACCTTTCAAAACAGTCTGATTGCGTTGACATTTGCCTTCGCACCCGACACTATGCGCAATCTTTTATCGCATCCATGCCGGTGCGGTGTATTAGTAGAAACTCTAAGAAAGGATCAAGAACGATGTTCGACAATTTGGTTAACAAGAAGATCATGATGATTCTTCCAGTAGCAGCCCTCCTCGTTTCCGGCTGTAAGGAAGAAAGTGCAAAGAGCGCCCCGGCGCCGGAACCTGTTGATCTTGCTGCCACAGAAGACCTGTTCGCAGAACCGGTTCAGGCCAACCCCCTTACCTCAGACCCGACGGCTGTTGTAGTGCGCGTAAACGGCGAAGATATTACCCGCGGCGAAATCCTCGAAATGATGAATGTGGCCATGCAGCAGCTGGCCGGACGTGTTTCCCCGCAGCAGTTGCCCCAGGTGCAGGGCCAGATGTATGAACAGATCAAAAACGACCTGATCACCAAAAAACTGATTGATGCCGCTGTGGCCAAAGCCAATGTGGCGGTTGATGCTGCGGAAGTGACTGAAGCCATCGAGCAGATCAAAACCCGCATTCCGGCCGGACAATCCCTCGAAACAGCACTCGCTGCACAGGGAACTTCCATGGAAGAGCTGACTGAAAATATCAAAAATGATATGGCCACCCGCAAATTCCTCGAAACCAAAACCGTTGGTGTTGAAGAAGCAACGGAAGCCGAAGCAAAAGAATTCTACGATTCCAATCCGGACAACTTCAAAAAGCAGGAAAGCGTTGCTGCCAGCCACATCCTGATCAAAACAGACGGAGCAACCAATGACGTTGCCAAAGCTGAACTGAAAGCTGAGCTTGAAGGAATCCGTGCGAAGATCATTGCGGGCGAGATCACCTTCGAAGATGCTGCCAAAGGTCATTCCGGATGCCCGAGCAGTGCTCAGGGCGGTTCCCTCGGAACCTTCGGTAAGGGCCAGATGGTTCCGGAATTCGAAGTGGCTGCCTTCACGCAGGAAATCAATGAGGTCGGCGATATCATCGAAACACAGTTCGGCTACCACATTGTAAAGGTCACCGAGCGCGCTGAAGAAGGCACCGTTGAATACGACGAAGCCAAAGAGCAGATCGTTGCCTACCTCAGCGGCCAGAAGAAACAGGAAGCCGTTGCGGCCTTCATCAAGAGCCTGCGTGACAGCGCAACGATTGAAGAAATCGCAAAATAGTCTCCCGACGAGATTATGAGATCAACACCCCGCTTCGCCGCGGGGTGTTTTTTTTGTGCCTTTTTGTGAAAGGTATTTTGTCCCGGGCCGAACAACCGGCACCCAGGAGGAAATACCATGAAACAAAAAAAGAAAATTCTACTGACAGGCGCCACCGGCTACGTAGGCAGTAAACTGCTTAGGGAACTGGAAGATCAGGGACACGACATTAATTGTCTGACCCGGAATCCCGACAATCTGAAAGCTGTCGGCCCCAATACCCGGGTATTCTCAGGCGACGTGATGATCCGATCCTCCATGTGGAGAGCATTTCAGGGCGTTGACACGGCCTACTTCATGATACACATGCTTCACGAGCGAGAGGGCTTTGAGTTGAAAGAAATCCAGGCAGCGGAAAATTTCGCAGCCATGGCCCGTGATGCAGGCGTCAAACGCATCATCTACCTGGGAGCACTTGGCAACCGGGATGACAATCTTTCACCGCATCTGCAAAGCCGGCAGGATGTCGGCCTGGCGCTGAGAGAGTCCCACATCCCGGTACTTGAATTGCGTGCCTCCATTGTAATCGGCAAAGGAAGCCTTTCCTTTGAAATGATCCGGGATCTTACAGAGCGCCTGCCCTTCATGGTTACTCCTCGTTGGGTCTCCACCGCAGCACAGCCGATCAGCATCAACGATTTGCTCAGTTATCTGGTTCAGGCAAAAGATATTGAATTGAAAAAAGATGAAATTGTGGAAATCGGCAGTGCCGACCGGATGTCATATGGACAGTTGATGAAAGAGTATGCAAAACAGAGAGGCCTCAAACGGGCTATGCTTCCCGTACCGATCCTCTCTCCGAAGCTCAGCAGCCACTGGTTGGCCTTGATCACAAAGATTGACCCGATCATCGGCAGAAAGCTGATCGAAGGAATCCGAAACCCGACGATCGTCGAGAGTGATCGTGCATCAGAACTCTTCAACATTAAACCGGTCAGTGTTGAGCAGGCCATGGCTCAGGCCCTGGCTGAAACCCCATACAGAGAAACACTGGAAGGATTCGAACATGTATACGCTGCATAAAGAAATCATTGTCGATACCACACTGCAGGAAGCATGGGATTTCATCAGAAATCCGGCGAATCTCAATCTCATTACTCCGGATGACATGGCATTCGAAATTCTGACAGAACTCCCGGAAGAAATGACAGAGGGAATGCTCGTTGAATATCGTGTAAATATTCCCGTGCTTGGCAAACAGCCCTGGCTGAGTGAGCTGAAACACATTGTTCCGCAATCCTCATTTGTTGATGAACAAAAAATAGGGCCCTACAAACTCTGGTATCACTACCATGGCATTGAAGCCTGCGAAGGCGGGGTCCTTTTCACTGACCACGTCGTATACGAAGTACCCTTCGGTTTTTTAGGGAAACTGGCGCACAGCCTTTTTATCGGAAAAACACTCGAGCGTATTTTCAGCTTCCGAGAGAAACAATTCGCCCATCTACTGGGCACCGGAAATGGCCTGCCGAAAAGCAAATAAAAATTCCAACTTCGCTGAAAGGTTTAAAACCTCGAAGCGAACTTCCTGTGTTCGCCGGAGGAATCAAACCTCTGGAATCAGATAAGCCATAAGGAGAAGGTCATGAAATTACGGAATACTATTCTGATTGCAATTTTAACGTTAACGGCGCTCACTCTGACGGCAACGGCTACGCCGGCCTACTATACCATTTTTCATGCAATGGACCAGGCAACGATGGAATACTTCCGTGATGGAGGAAACGGCTCCATAAGTATTTCAAAAGACGGCGGAGCAACATACCGGAGCCTGACCGAATTCAGATTTGATCAGCTCGGACGAGGGGTGGCCCGAGTCTATGAGCTGAACCGGGTTTCTCCTGATACGATTGTAAAATTCGAAGCATCATTCAACGAGAGTAAAAATGGGCAGCCAACCGATATATCAACTGAAGTTACTGCCCAGGAATTTCTGGATTCACTGATACCGTATAAACGCTGGAGGTGGCTCACTTATTCCCCGGTCTATGTGACCTATGACACACGTCTCTCCATCGTAGAAATCGCTGTTTCGGACGGAAGATTTACCAATCTGGTTTCAGCGGTCGTTCAGGAAGATCTGGCAGAAACGCTGGGCGGGGACGGTTCATACACGGTCTTTGCACCAACGGATGACGCATTCGCGGCATTGGGATTAACAGGAAACGATTTACTGGAAATCGATAACCTCATAGAAATACTCCTCTATCACGTGCTTCCCGTCGCATTGAACGGAAATGAAGTCGCCGTAGCAATGCACCTGGAGACTCTTCTTGGAAAAGATGTTGATATCAGGTCCGAAGGTGATGAGCTGTTTATTAACGATTCCAGAATAATCCTTGAAAACATTCATGCATCCAACGGCATCATTCATGTCATTGATGCAGTTTTGCTGCCGCCAGCACTGCCATCCATCGTTGACATTGCTGTTTCGGACGGAAGATTTACCAATCTGGTGGCAGCGGTTGTTCAGGAAAACCTGGCAGGAACGTTGGATACGGCCGGACCCTTCACCGTGTTCGCACCGACCGACAATGCGTTTGCCGCTCTTGGAGCAACCGGCAAGAGCTTACTGGACATTGAAAAGCTAGGCGAAATTCTGCTCTATCATGTAGTTGAGGGAAGATTAACCACGAAAGACATCATCGCCAATGAAAGACTAACCACCCTGCTGGGAGAGCATCTCCAGGTGAACGTAACCGATGAAGGCGTCTTCATTAACGATTCCAAGGTCATTGTGGAAGACATCAAGGCTGAAAACGGCATCATTCATGTCATCGATATGGTGCTGATTCCTGAAGAAATGCCTGACGTTGTTGATGTAGCCGAAGCCGCTGGTCAGTTCAAAACACTACTGGCTGTGTTGCAGCAAACAGGCCTGGATGAAGTACTCAGAACAGATGGACCTTTTACAGTACTGGCGCCCACCGATGATGCGTTTGAAAAATTGCCTGGCTGGTTACTCAACTACCTGACTAACAACCCGGAATATCTGAAGCAGGTTCTTCTTTATCACGTGGTTCCGGGAGACCTTACAGCCGGTGAAGTTCTTGAAAACCGCACACTAAAAACAGTTACCGGCAGAAACGTTCATCCTCGATACAGGCAGGGCGATGTATATATCAACAATGCAAAAGTGATTGCGGCCGATATCGAAGCCAAAAACGGAACCATTCATGTGATTAACAAGGTGCTGATTCCCTGGTACCGCTACTGATCCCCACAACCAGGCATGGCATTTCTTTGCCATGCGACCCCGGTGCGCCTTCCTGCCC
>JAROAZ010000045.1 GCA_029432775.1 Pontiellaceae bacterium B12227
GCGTCGGCGCTTTCAAAAGCGGCATCGTTGATGCCGCCGCACTCCACAGCGGCTGCGCCGAAAGGCCAGAGCTGCGTTTCAGCACGTTCATTTCAGCGTACTGAGATCCCGACGCATGTTCGGCGCTTCGTCGGCATCGACATATTTTTTCGGTTTTTTATGAGTCGGTCCGTTGAATTTTTCGCGAGTGGCCGGCACCCATTTTTTGAGTTCTGCGGCAATAGTTGCATGTTCCGGATTTTTAATCAGGTTGGTCCATTCCATCGGATCGTTTTGCAGATCATAGAGCTCTTCCGTGCCGTCGAGCTGCTGCACATAGTGCCAGCGTTCGCCCATCACAGAGGTGCCCGATTGCGTCACCGTAATTCCCGGGCGCGTCCATTCCGCTTTCGGGTTTTGGAGCAGTTTTGAAAAGTCGAGGCCGTCGAGTTCTTTTTCCGGCAGTCCGCAGAGTGAGACCAGGGTGGGGTAGATGTCGATCAGGCTGACGGTGCGGTCGCAGATGATCGGTTTTTTCATGCCGGGCATTTTGACGATGAAGGGCGTTTTTGCGCATTCATTCCATGTGGTGTTTTTGAGAAAACGCTGCTTTTCTCCCAGATGCCAGCCGTGATCGCCCCAGATGACCACGATCGTATTGTCAGCATATTTACTATTTTCCAAGGCCTGGAACATTTTACCGAGACAGGCGTCCGCAAAGCTGATGTTGGCGAGGTAGGCGCGGGTGGCTTCTTTTTCCAAACCCTGTTTTTTCACCCATTCATATTCTGCAGAGGGCTTGAAGGCAGGCTTGCCCGACGGTTTCAGGATATCGGCTAGATCATCTTCCTTTACTTCCGGAGGCTGAATGGATTCCAGATCATACATGTCGAAGAATTCCTGCGGGACAAACCACGGCAGGTGCGGCTTGATGATGCCGGAGGCGATAAAAAACGGCTTGTCGAAATCACGCTGCAGTATCTCTTCGGTCCATTCGGCCACCTTGTAGTCGACCATACCTTCAAGATCGCATTGAGTCGGGCCCCAGCTCAGTTTGCCTGTTCCGTTGTATTCCGGTTTGGTGACGCCGTTGATGGTGCCCGCTTTACAGCTGGTGACTTTCTTCTTATCCGCTCCGTTGCCGACATAACGCCGTGCGCGTGCATGTTCATCCCAGGCCCAGTGACCGAAGTCGGTGTATTGACCATCGATGCCGTGTTTGTGGAAAATCTTTCCGTTCGACAGCGTGTAGTAGCCATGTTTGGAAAAATATTCCGGCAGGGTGGCGTGGGTTTTTACGACGTCGGAAAAAATCATGTTGTGCCCGTTTCCATAAACGCCCGAGGTGCTCGGCATGAAGCCGGAGAGCAGCGCCGAACGGGAGGGGCCGCAGATCGGTGCGGCACACACGGCATTTTTAAAGATCATGGCTCCGCCGTTACAGAACGTATCGAGATGCGGAGTCCGGGCCTGAGGATGTCCGCCCAGCGGTCCGACCCAGTCGTTGATGTCGTCGATGGCAATCATCAGAATGTTGGGGCGTTCGGCCGCAAACGAACATGTTGCGACCACCAGTAGGGAAATAAGGGATATTTTTTTCATAATGTAAACCTAAGCATTCCCCCTTGAATCGGAAACATGGAATCGCGCAAAAGACATGTGTAATCCCGTCACGCCGGAATCTGCGATGGTCCGTCAGTCATTGGGGTTGACGATGTTTTTCCAGTCCGGGTAAGTCGGACGCTCTTTCGCCTGGCGTCCTCCCTTGACCGGCGGAGCCGGGGCGGCGGTCTCGATGGCGTCGCCCAGTTTGCGGCGGGCGGTTTCGCAGCGTTCCCCGGCCTGACCTTGCTGTAGATCCTGTTTTTCCAGCAGGTCCTTCGGGACGTGGTAAAAGCGGCCGTCGCGGTAGAGTTTGAATTCGTCGTTGCGAATAAACTGGCTTCCCGGGAATTTACCCCAATAGGGCTGGTAGTTGCAGAGCATCCAGTCTCGCGGATTTCCTTTTTCACCTTTCAGTTGGGGAAGGAAACTGCGGCCATCAATGGGATCAACATCACTGAGGGTAATGCCGGCGGCTTCAGCGATGGTGGCATAGAAGTCGGTGAAGTCGATGACATCATTGATTGCTTTACCTTCCGGGGAGTGGCCTTTCCAGTAGGCGACAAACGGGACGTGCGTGCCTGTGTCGATTGTTTTGCCTTTACCGCCCTGAATGCGCTTCCCGTTCCATTGCGAGTTGATGCCCGTGCCGGTTCCGTTGTCGGCCGTGAACATGATGATGGTGTTTTCCAGTTGCCCGACCTCTTCCACGGTCCGGACAATTTTTCCGATGAGCTTGTCCATATATTCTACCATGGCCACAAAGTTTTCCTTGTTGGAGCCTTTGTTCTTTTTGTTGGCATCGTGGGTTCGAGGCGCATCTCCGATGGTGTCGGGCGTGGGAACAAAGGGACTGTGAACCAGGACGGTCGGATAGTAGACGAAGAACGGCTGGTTCTGGTTGCGCGTGATAAAATCGCAGACGAAGTCGGACATAATGTCCGGGCCGTATTTCCTCGCGTTATCTTCTCTGGTCAGGAATTTCCCATTGTGTTCCAGCGGCGGACTCCAGAAACGTTCGCCGCCGGGGGACTGTTTTTGACGGGTAACCTGCCATAGGCAGTATTCATCGAATCCGGCTTTGAAGGGTCGCGTATTGTCAGCGCAGCCTTCGGCTTGATGGTAGAGCCCGTTGAGTTGCCATTTGCCCGCGACAGCGGTTTGGTATCCGACCTCCTGCATCATGTGCCCGAAGGTGCGGTCGTTCGGATTGAGGTATCCGAAGTGGGTGTAGTTCCGGAAATTGTACTGGCCGGTCATGATCTTCACGCGCGACGGCGTGCAGATCGGCTGGGAATAGCAGTGGTCGAACCTGACGCCTTTTGCGGCCAGCGCATCAATATTCGGCGTATCATAATCTTCTGCACCGTAGCAACTGAAGCATTCCCAACTGACATCATCGGCCATGATGAGAATGATGTTCGGTGATCGTTCTGCGACCACGGTTACCGCTAGAAAAAGTGCTGATAGGCCTGCTGTTACAATGTGCTTCATGGAATCTCCCTGAATGGTTGTATTAAGGGAACGTTTCCCATCCTTTTTTGAGGACGGGAACGCCACTTAAATCAGGGACGATTTATTTTGCCATGAAGCTCACTTCCGCCGACTCAAGTTCTTCGGATTCTGCGGTGACCGTGACGCGGCCTTTTTTACCTTCAAGCGAGCGCACGATTGCAAGTGCTTTTCCGTTGAAGACCTTTCTTTCCAATGCCAGGAAGGAGGTGTGGCTGGTTGGGTCGCCGTTGCCGGTGGCAATGATTTCGCCCGGCCCTTTAATGGAAAACTTTACGCTGTTGTGTGTGCGGGGGACCACGCGACCGCGCTTGTCGGTCACATCCACCGTGATGAAAGCGAGGTCCTTTCCATCGTTCCGGATGAGTTTACGGTCGACGGAGAGGGCGAGGCTTTTGGCTGTTCCGGTGGTTTGTACGGAATCTTTCGCCCAGACCTTTCCGTTTTTGTAGGCCACGGCCACCAGCTCGCCCGGCTGGTAGATTACATCGTCCCAGCGCAGACGGTATTCAAAGGCCCCCTTGGTTTTGCGGCCGAGCGATTTCCCGTTCAGGAACAGTTCCACTTCGTCGCCGGAGGTGTAGACGTGAACCGGGGTGACTTCTCCAACCCGCTCCGACCAGTTCCAGTGCGGCAGAATATGAACCATCGGAAGCTCAGGCCGCCAGCGGGCCTGATAGAGATAGAATCGGTCTTTCGGGAAGCCGCAGAGGTCGACAATGCCGAAGTAGGAGCTGCGCGGCGGAATATCGCCGCCCATTTCTTCGAGTTGCTTTTTCATGCGTTCCCGTTCTTCCGGATCGGTGAAGTTGAGCAGGTTGGTTTTATCTTTGTTGTACGGAGTCGGCTCGCCGATATAGTCAAACCCGGTCCAGACAAACTCGCCGAAGACCCAGGGATATTTATCCTGAGCTTCAAATTCGATGTCCGGGCGGGAGGCCCAGTTCGGGGCATAGAGGTCGTAGCTGCTGACCTGGAAGTAGCCGCCCTGTCCTTTAAACTTATCATCAAGCACCGGGAAGAAATATTCCCCGCGGGAGCTGACGGTGGAGGCGGTTTCGCTGCCGTAGAGCGGAAGGTCTGGATTGGCTTCGCGGAACTCGGCATACATGTGCGGCTTATAGTTGAAGCCGAATACATCCGCGGTCTTTTCGAACCCGTTGGAGGCGGCCTCCGGACGGCTGTTGCCAAAGGTACACGGACGGGTGGGATCTTCGGTATTCACCATTTCCCGAAGGTATTGGGAAAGCGCCGCGCCTTCGGCACTGCGCAGTTCGATCATTTCATTGCCCGTCGACCACATCACCACGGAAGGATGGTTTCGGTCGCGGTGGATCATGGCTTTCAGGTCGCGCTCGTGCCATTCGTCGAACAGGGTGGAATAGTCGTTGACGATTTTTTTCAGTTGCCACACGTCGAACGCCTCCACCTGAACCAGCATGCCCATGCGGTCGCAGAGGTCCATATATTCCGGGGCGGCGGGGTTGTGCGCGGTGCGAATGGCATTCACCCCGAACTCTTTGAGAATTTCGATCTGACGCTCCATGGCACGTTTGTTGATAGCGGAACCGAGCGGCCCGAGATCGTGGTGCATGCACACGCCGTTCATGCGGACTTTCTTCCCGTTCAGGAAGAAACCATCGGCGGTGTATTCAATGGTGCGGATGCCGAAGGTTGTCAGTTTGGTGTCCGTAATTTTCCCGTCTTTGAAAACGGTGGTACGGACCTGATACAGGTTCGGGGTTTCCAGGCTCCATCGTCGGGGTGCGGCCACTTTGATCATGCAGGTTTTTCCGGTGCCTGAGGCGACCACGTCGGATGAGCCATCGACCATGATTTCATTTTTGATTTCAACACCCTCCGCGCCGACCACGTCAGTGACGACTTTAACGGTGGCTTCGTTTGCGGATACGAGTGGTGTCGTGACAAATACACCCCAGTGGTCGATATGAACCGGATCGGTTTTGACCAACCAGACGTTGCGGTAAATACCGCCGCCCGGATACCAGCGCGAAGAGTTCGCTTTGTTATCCAGCCGTACGGCAATCGTGTTTTCCTGCCCGACCTTGATTTTGTCGGTCAGGTCGAGCCGGAAGGAGGAATAGCCATAGGGCCATTCGCCGACATACTCTCCATTCAGCCAAACCTGTGTTCCGGACATGGACCCATCAAAATCGATAAATATTTTTTTGCCGGCATCGCTTTCCAATGATTGGAAACTTTTGCGGTACCAGCCGATGCCGGCCCAGGGGAGTTTGCCGGTCTGGTTCGGCAGATCGGCGCGGAACGGGCCTTCAATGCCCCAGTCGTGCGGTACGCTGAGCGATCGCCAGTTCGAATCGTTGAAGCCTGTTTTTTCCATGCCGGCAGGTTCTTCTTGTTGCGTGCCGTCGGGCATGGCACCAAAGCGGGCAAACTTCCAACTGTCATTGAAAGAGACCGTTTCCCTCGCAACTGCGCTGGAAAGTGTGAGCGTGAGTGAGATGGTTAAAAACTTGAAATATTTCAGCATGGCAGTATTCCCGTTTGGCTGTGTTTGAATATCAAAAAAGAATCTAGCAGTAATCGGTCAGGGTGTAATATGTCATTGCGTAAATTGCATGCGGAATGCCGCCATGGAGCTCCGAGGCCAAGGCATTTGACGATTTTATAGGGTTAAGGATATACTAGCATGTTTAATGCTTGAGTTTCGGCTGTTTCTCTTGGGATGGAGTTGGTGGAAGGTTAGATATGATTTATAGGAAAATAGTTTGGGGCTGTACCCTGCTGATGGTGGTGCTTGGTGTATTTACACCGGTTCGTGCTGATACCCGCCGGGTGCTTGTGCTGAATTCTTTTCATGAAGGGTATCACTGGACCGACCGAATTATGCAAGGTGTGATGTCGGGGCTCGGAGACGAGGATAACGTTGAGGTATTCGTAAATTATATGGACGCCAAACGGTGCTCGGATGACAGCTATTACGAGCATTTGGCCCATCTCTATTTCCATAAATACACTCGACTATCATTTGATGCAATCATCTCCACCGATGATCCCGCGCTGGATTTCCTTTTGGCGAAGCGCGAGGAACTGTTCCCGGGCGTTCCCGTGGTTTTTTGCGGCATCAATGATTTCCATCCGGAACGGATCATAAAACAGACCGGTATCACCGGAGTACATGAAGACAATGATATCCCCGGTACGGTCGAGCTGATGCTGCGGCTGCATCCCCGCACGACGGATATCATGGTGATCTCAGATGCGACGGTTTCGGGCGATTATTTACGAAAAAAGATCGAACGGGCGGAGTCCGGATTCACCGGAAAGGTTAAATTTAACTATCTGACCAACCTCAGTCTGCCGGAGCTTAAGGAGAAGCTCGTCCATCTTTCTCCAACCAGCCTTGTTCTCTGGTCCATTTATTTGCGGACACCGGAGGGCACCTCCATCTCCTGTGAAGAGAGTGTGGCCTTTGTTGCCCAAAACAGTTTGCGTCCAGTCTACTGTGTTTGGGATGTGGTTGGACAGGGCGTGGTGGGTGGAAAAATAACCAGTCCGAATTATCAGGGCGAAATGGCCGCAAAAAGGGTGTTGCAGGTGCTCGACGGGGAGCGCCCCGAAGATATTCCGATCTCCGGAAGTCCGACTGTACATCAGTTTGATTATCAGGTGCTGAAGGATTTCGGTATTTCCATAAAGTCACTTCCTGACAATAGTATCCTGCTAAATCAACCGTATTCAGCTTATGCGGAACACAAGCTGCTGGTCTGGTTGACTTCCGGATTTGTTCTGGTGCTGGTCTTCATTATTCTCATGCTGTTTCTCGACATCCAAAAACGGCGACAGGCTGAAAGGGCTTTACTTGAAAGCGAAGAACAGCTGAGGCAGGCTGAAAAAATGAGTGCGCTGGGGCAGCTGGCCGGCGGTATTGCCCATGACTTCAATAATCAACTGGCCGGGGTGGTGGGTTACGCCGACCTGCTGATTCTCGATCTGGAGGATCAGGAACTCATCAGCTTTGCGGAGGGAATCAAGAAGTCTGCTCTTCGTTCGGCGGAATTAACGGCTCAGCTGTTGGCCTTCAGCCGGCGCGGTAAATATCTCGCCGTTCCTTTGGATGTGCATGTGGTACTCAATGAAGTGGTTTCCATTCTGGAGCGCAGTATTGATAAACGCATCAAGCTGAAGCTTCTTCTGAAAGCCGGTTATCCCATCATCAAAGGCGATCCAACACAATTGCAGAATGCTTTGTTCAATGTTGCTCTGAATGCCCGCGATGCCATGCCGGATGGCGGGGAAATACTTCTGGAGACCCGGGCCGTTGAACTGGACCAATCGTTTTGCGATAAGCATGGCTTTGGAATCAGTTCCGGGCAGTATATCAACATATCCATTGCCGATACGGGATGCGGTATGGACCGAGAAACTCAGCAACATATATTTGAACCCTTCTTTACAACCAAGGCGGTGGGCAAGGGAACCGGAATGGGGCTCGCCAGTGTCTACGGCACCGTGAAGAATCATCAGGGAGCCATCCGTGTTTGCAGCGAGCCTGAACGGGGCACCACTATACAGATTTATCTCCCGGTGGCTGATGATGTTCTGAACCTTTCAGCCAATAATGAAAGTTCTGAAGAACCGGTTCGGGGAAGTGGGCATATTCTTCTGGTCGATGATGAAGCTGTGGTTCGGGATATGGAAAGCGGCATTTTACGCTCGTTGGGCTACACCGTAACGGTTTGCAGCAATGGCCGGGATGCGGTGGAGTACTACCGCAAATCCTGGAAGGAAGTCGACCTGGTGCTGTTGGACATGGTTATGTCCGACCTCAATGGAAAAGAAACCTTTGTCGCATTGCGTGCAATCAATTCTGACGTACGGGTTATTCTTTCATCCGGGTACAGCATCAATGGCGATGCCCAGAAAATTCTCAACGAGGGCGTTAAAGCCTTTCTGGGCAAGCCGTATGGACGGACGGAACTATCGGCAGTTGTTGCAAGGGTGCTCGCTGAATCCTAAAGATCCACTTTCAGTATGGCGGGATCATCCAGCTGCTTGGCTTCCAATCCCTGGAACTTTCTACCGTTGACCTCAACCGTGTAGGTTCCCTTCCTGAAAACCCTGGGTTGGAATTCGGTGCCGTTGATCCGCAGCGCATAAATCCATTCGCCGGTCGATTCATCGATGACTTTTATGACGGGGTTTTCTGCTCCACAGACCGTAAGCGTCGGCAGGTGAGCGACCGCCTTGCGGCCATAGTTGTCGGTCTGATCGATGGTGACCGGCCAGCCGGGATAGGGCTGATCTTTTCGGATGTCCACGTTGCGCGGCCAGCATTCCATGGTGATTTTACGTGTGTTTTTGTTGAAACGAACCAGTCCGAATCCGGCCGCGCGGGTGGTCAGCTTGTCGCCGCCGTTAGGTTCTTTTTCCGGGTTGGCGACTGCCAGACAGGTGACGGGGTTGCCGAAGGTGTCCCGATGATTTCCAAAGATTGGATCCTGCCCATTTTTCCAACCATTGGAAGGTTCCATCGGTTCCCACCAGCGCAGGTAGAGGTTGGCAATGGAAGGCACACAGAACGAATAGTTGGCATCGCCGAACTCTTCCACGCCATGGTGAAAAACGGTGGCCAGGTGCTGGTCGCCGGCATAGTGAAAGGCATAGGCTTTGCGCAGCGCCTTAACAGCATTGTTGCGGCCGGTCTGAGGCCATCCGTTGGAGTCGAGATCGCCGTAGAGACGGCCGCCGACCTTTCCGTGAATGTGTGCTCCACCACAGAAAATGGTTTGAGACAGGGCAACTTTAAAGTCGGCGCCTTCCCAGTCCTGGCCCCAGTTGTCGAGAAACTTTAGCTGTCGGTCGCCCAGCATTTTCAGACCGGGCTTATCGATGGACCTGACATCGAATGCTGCATTCGGTACATGGTCGGCACGCCCATTGGGAACCACGCGGACTTCGTTCGGCCCGCTCTTGAATTTTCGGTCTTCGAGAATGGCGAAGCTGATGCGGCCCCAGTTCAGTTCGGTGAAATAAACACCGATACCCTGTTCAATCGGATCCGGATCAACCGGATCGGGCAGGTTGGCGGTCTGGGCGCGTTCGACTTCTTTGACATAGCTCGCCGGCATGGCATAACCACCATCCACCGCACCGGGAGCGGTGGAAATTTTTCCGTTCTGTCCCCAGAGGTTGGGCTGCCCCGCATCGTGGTCGTCCGGTATTGAGACCGTTGGCCGATCTTTCATGATTTCGGCAAAGTCGCGGCAGAACTTGATCCAGTATTCATAATGCCGGGTATGGTTATAAACCTGATCGCCGGAAAAGAAGAGCAGGTCCGCATCGGCCGCTTTGACATTGTCCACCAGATCCTGGCGCGAGATGTCGCCGCCATGCCCGGTCTTTACCGAGTTGCCGGTGAAACCCGCCACAACAATCTCTTCCTTATCGACCGGATTCCTGCGTACCAAACCTTCGAAGATGGCCTTTTCTCCATGGCGGACACGGTAGGGCACATCGTTGGAGTCGTCCCAGTTTTCTATCCGAAAGAGGGCTGTCCAGCTTTTGTCATCCCGTTCGTTGCCATACGAATTCTCGCACACCTTAACGCGGCTGACTTCTTTCCAGCCTTTGGAAGTTTTCAGCTCCAGCCGCACATCGCGCGATTCGCTATCTTTCAGCGGATAGAGCTGAGCGTTCAGTTTCAGTGTGTTGTGGTGAACCGTATAGAGTGCGGCGGCGATGACCTGGTCGCGCGGTACATCCAGCTCTACATACGGGTCGGAATTTCTCTTTTTTGCCGAAAAGGCAGAGAGCGAGGTCAGACCTAATAGAGCGAGCAATACGATGCGTTTCATAGTCCAAAACTCCTTCTGTTTCCAATGGTTGGAAGCTTTAGTTGGCAACAACCGCGTTGGGCGGAAGCGGAACATGATTTTTTTTCCGCCACGCTTTCAGTTCTTTCAGCAGCTCCTCCGTTGTTTCCGGATTCTTTTTGGCAATGTTGTTCGATTCTTTCGGATCTTTGCTGAGATCGTAGAGTTCGAGTTCGCCGGTTTTGAGGAACTGAATCAGTTTCATGTTGTTCTTGCGGATAACGGAACAGGTGCCGTTGCGGTATTCGCTGGCGAGGTGCCAGAAGAGCGGCCGATCCTGCAGGTTTTTCGGCTCGCCTTTGAAAAGGCCGGTGATGGAATCGCCGTCGAGCACACCGTCGTATGAAATGTCGGCCACATCCATAAAGGTCGGGAAAAGGTCGAGGCCGCTTACTGCTGTCTGTGTGCGGCGCGCTTCAATTTTTCCCGGCCAGTTTACAAAGGTCGGGACGCGGATGCCGCCCTCGTAGATCCAGCCTTTTTTCCCGCGAAGGTTATTGTTCAGCCCCACGTTTTGTCCGTTGTCGGAGGTGAATACAATCAATGTGTTTTCGCGCAGATCTTTTTCTTCAAGGAACGTGACGAGGCGGCCGACGTTGTCATCGAGCGATTCAATCATCGTGGCATATTTTGCTTCCTGGATTTTCCGCTTGCCGGTCAGCTCGTTGCCCTGTCCGGTGATGGGATCGCCGGGTTTTTTCATATACTTTTCAGTCAGCTCGGGGCTGCGTTCGACGATGGGTCGATGCACCGTGTAGTAGTGGAGGTTGATGAAAAAGGGCTCGTCTTTATGTTCGTCCATGAAGTCGATTGCTTCTGTCGTCAGATGGTCGGTAAGCCATTTGTCCTTTGGATTTTTTTCGGGCATGAACGGATTGTTGAAGGGGGCCCAGTAGCCACCGGTTTCGCCTTTGTAGCCGCCGACTTCCAGAGCAGGGTCTCCGCGGTAGGTGCCGCCGATGTTTTTGAGGTATCCCCGTCCGAGCGGGTAATATTTTACGTACTCTTTTTTGTGTTTCTCCGCCCAGCTGTAGTCCCATGGATTGGGCTGCTTCAGCTTCTTCTTAACCGGCCACTCGGCCGACAGTTCGAATTCAGGGTATGGTCCAACCAGGTGCCATTTACCGAGATGGATGCTTTTATAACCCGCATCAGCCAGCGGCTGGCTGTACATGATATGTTCTTCACCGACGGTCCATCGCGAAAAGATATTGTTCTGATCATCGCCCTTTTCGAGAACCGGGACTGTGTAGACACCGGTGCGGAAGGATTGTTTACCAGTCGCAATTGCCGTGCGCGAGGGGGAACAGGTGGGATACATGTAGGCGTTTTCAATTACCAGACCGCTGTTGGCCAGCTTATCGATGTGCGGCGTTTCGTAATACACCGACCCGTTAAAGCCGACATCGCCGTGCCCCAGATCATCGACCAGGATGAAAATTATATTCGGTTTTTCAGCGGCAACTGCGCAAAAGGTGGAGGCTGCCAGCAGGGACAGGGCAATGGCTTTTTTCATATTGAATCTCCAGTTAGCTCAAAGTGATACATTACAATACAGCTCTGTAGTGAGGAGTGAAACGGTTAAACCTCGAAATATATAACGTGCACGAAAGGAATATGACCTTTTTGTGCACGCTGTATATTTTGCAATTTGCTTCTGCTTAGGAGGTGTAGGCGCGGACTTCGAAAACCTTCGCTGTCGGCTTGCCCCAGGTTTCCTGGATGTTCAGGCGAATGGCGGTGGCCTTGACTTTCGGGAAGGAGGTTTTGATGCGGCGTACCAGATTATTTTCCACCTTCGCTACCTCAACCCATTTGCCCTTGACCTGCGCTTCGACCGTCATGGTTTTGATCAGCTCCGGGGGCACCGAGGTGTGCTGCCCTTCATTCTTGGCCGGGTTTTTGTGCATGGCTATTTTTTTGTGCAGTTCCGTATCCGCTTTGAGTTCCACTCTGGAAATCTCAACCGGTTTTTCCCACAATACCTGAAGCTCGGCCGGGAGTGAACTGGACTCCCAGTGGTGCATTTCGCCATAGATGTCGCGGCCGATGCCGTCGGTCAGCAGGGCGGTGTCGCCCGATTTCGCCGGGGAGCCGAAGAGCTGCCCGCCGTTGCGGACGAGATCCTTTGCATCGCCGGCCGGGCGGTTCGGAATAAATACATCGTCCCGGATAATTGTTTCCTGCAGCTCTTCAATGTGCTGCCGCGCAATATCGCGTGGATTTATGCCTTTGTCGCAGCACATCGCGGCGGCCGTTCCGGTGGCCTGACCCATCATCGCGCAGGTGCTGATGATGCGGGTGGAGGAGAGTGCAACATGCGTGAGGCTGGCATTGCGGCCGGCAAACTGCAGGTTTGCAATATTCCGGGAGTAGAGGCTCCGATACGGAATCTCATAGAGCTTGTGGAAACCCTGGTGGAAATAACTGGCCGGATCGTCGAGGTTTTCAATGCCGCCCGGGCAGTGTTCATCCAGCGACCATCCGCCATAGGCCACCGCGTCTTCGAAGTGGCGGAATTCGGTCAGGTCGGTCTGGCTGAGAATATGATCGCCCATAAAGCGCCGCGATTCGCGGCGCCCCGGAATGGAGCCGACCCAGTCGAGTACCATGTTTTCAGCTTCCGGGAAATCGCCGGAATTTTTAATGTGATCCCACAGGCCGTAGAGATAGGCCATCAGGTTGTGGCGGTTGCGTTCCCGGGCGCCGATCGTGTCGAAGTCGTCGCCCAGCTCAACCCACCAGAACCCTTCTTTCACCTGTTTGATTTTACGGTGCTTATCGCTGAAGGCTTTTTCATAATCAATTTTGACGGCGTATTCCGGCGCGAAGAACGGAACGGGGCGTCCCATGTCTTTGGTGATCATCATGATCGTATCGCCCTGTGTCCAGCCGTCAGGCTTTTCAGGCGCATAGGATTCGTTAAACTCAGCTTTACCTTCGCGGCCGGTTCGATATTCGGCCCCGGCCGTGGCCGCCAGTAGGCCGTCGCCGGAGCAGTCGATAAACTGTTTAGCGCTGATGGTGTATTCGGTTTCGTTGGTGTAGCCCCAGCACACGGCGGACTTGATCCGGTTGCCGTCCATGATGGCCTCAGTGGCCTGGGTGTTGAGCATCACGGTCAGGTTGGGTTCTCTGACGCAGTAGTTGTAGAGCACATGGTCCCATACGGGGTATGATTCCTGAGGATTGTAGTGCCAGTTTTCGATCATGATTTCTTCAATGATCCCGGTCTCGCGCTCCACCCTCGGCTGTTTTTTATCTTTCACCCTCAGGCCGTGGACTCCGTTGACCGTGACGCGCATCTCGCTCGAAGCATTGCCCCCCAGTACGGGGCGATCCTGCACCAGCACCGTTTTAGCTCCGGAGCGGGCTGAAGCAACTGCGGCTGCAATCCCGGACATTCCGGCACCCAGCACGGCGACCTCGTAGTTCAGCATCTCTTTACGTTTGGGAAGGCCGGTCTTTCCGGTGCCGACCTGGGTCCATTTATCCGTTACCCGTTTGCCGTTTTCGTTATAGGTGATCGCGGCCTCGCTGTTCATGGAAACCAATCCGGCTGCGCCGAGGGTCCCTGCGGATGTTTTAAAAAAGCTTCTACGTTTCATCAGGTCATAACTCCATTGAATTAGTTAACCATTAGAAGGTACTGCTTCGCGAAATCGGACAATAGGGTGTATTGCGTAAAATACATGTGGAATTTCGCCGCCAATGCACGGGTAGAACCAGTTTCAGGTCCGTTTATTCAGGGCACAAAAAAAGCCCGTCGCGATGACGGGCTTTTCGGCAGTTAACGCGGGGTTAACTTATGCACCGAGCTGATAGCGAACGTAACGCTTCACCGTGATGGTGTCGCCGAGTTCTTTTGCTTTTTCAGCAATCAGGTCGGTGATGGCAACTTTGTCTTCTTTAACGAAGCCCTGCTCCAGGAAGCAGCAGGTGGAGAAGAACTTGTTGATTTTTCCAGTCAGGATGTTGTCGATGATGTTTTCCGGCTTGCCAACGAGCTGCTTGCGGAAGATTTCTTTTTCCGCTTCAACGGTTTCGGCAGGCACTTCATCGCGGTTCAGGAATTCCGGAGCAGCCGCTGCAACGTGCAGGGTCAGATCCTTCGCGAGTTCCTGGTAAACCGGGCTGGCGATGGTTTCTGCTTTTTCACAGCCGAGTTCAATCAGAACGCCCACCTTGCCACCCATGTGGATGTAGGAGGTAATGGAACCGGTTCCTTCAACGCTCCATTTAACATTGCGACGCAACTGAATCTTTTCACCGATGGAACCGATTTTTTCTTCCACCTTGTCGGCAACACCTGCCTGCATGGTGTCGGACTCGAAGTTCAGCGCTTCGCCGCGCAGTTCCTGTACAAAGTCCTGGAAGCCTTCGTTACGGGTAACGAAGTCGGTTTCGCAGTTTACTTCAATCATTGCCGCGCTCTGAGCGTCGTCCGCAACGATAGCTGTAATTACGCCTTCTTTAGCTTCCTTGGAAGCACGCTTGGCCGCAACGGCCGCGCCTTTTTCACGAAGGGTTTTGATGGCGGCATCGAAATCGCCGTTGCTGTCGTTGAGTGCGTTTTTGCAGTCCGCAATACCGAGGCCGGTAGCGTCGCGCAGCTCTTTGATCATTGCTGTAGTAATAGCCATTTTTCTAAGTCTCCAGAGTTAGTCTTCTTTTTTCTCTTCAGATTTTTCAGCAGCGGCTTCTTCAGCAACCGGAGCTTCTTCTTTTACTTCTTCGGCAACCGGAGCAGCTTCTTCAGCTTTCGGTGCTTCAGCAGCAGGAGCCTCTTCTTTTACTTCCTCAGCCTTTTCTTCGGCTTTGGCAGCGGCTTTTTCAGCTTTCTTCGCTGCGTCAGCTTTTTTCTTCTGCTCTTTGATTTTCTTCAGCACTTCTTCGCGCTTCTTCTTGTCTTCCGCTTCTTTCTTCTGGCGCTCTTCGCGGGCCGCTTTGGCTTTTTCGCGCTCTACGGCTTCAGCAGCTTCACGCTTTTCGCGCTCGGCTTTTGCTTTAGCGGTGTATTCCGCGTCAGCGGCTTTGATGGTTTCGCCGAGAACTTCAGCAATCAGACCAACAGAGCGGAGGGAGTCGTCGTTACCGGGGATCGGGTAGTCAACGAGGTCCGGGTCAGCATTGGTGTCAACCAGTGCAACAATCGGAATGTTCAGACGCTTGGCTTCAGCCAGTGCGAGGTGCTCACGCTTGAGGTCAACCACAAACAGGGCGCCCGGTTTCTTTTCCATGTTGGCGATACCGGCCAGGTTGCGGGTCAGTTTGGTCAGCTCACGGCGCAGAACGGAAACTTCCTTTTTCGGGAGTTTGTCCATGGAGCCGTCGTTTTCCATTTTCTGCAGTTCACGCATACGTGCAACAGAAGATCGGATGGTTTTGTTGTTGGTCAGCATGCCGCCGAGCCAGCGATGAATCACGTAAGGCTGATTGGTGCTTTCCGCTGTTTCCTGGAAAATTTCACGAGCCTGTTTCTTGGTGCCGACAAACAGCACTTTTTCGCCGCGCAGTACCACGTCGTTCAGGAAGGTTTTCGCGAGCTCGAGCTGCGAAAGGGTTTTGTTCAGGTCAATGATGTAGATCCCGTTTTTTGCGCCGTGAATGTAGCGCTTCATTTTCGGGTTCCAACGTTTGGTCTGGTGACCAAAATGCAGGCCTGCGTCCAGCAGGTCAGCTACAGCGATAGTCTTGGTGAAAGAATCACTCATATTACCTCTCCTTATAGTTTACTCTATTTAGTTAAACAATCCGCTTTGACACACCCGAGGTAGCAGGCGGCCTTCGCTTCTAACCGGGACTTCCGGTTAATTAAGCGGCGGAATATACGCACGGGACGGGGGTTGCGCAAGGGTTTCCTTCGAAAAAATATGTAAAATGAAGGGTAAAGCGGGCGCGAGGGAGAATCCGGTCTTGAATGTGGAGGGGCGGACGCCGTCCGCCCGCCTCGTGCGTGCGGATTCGGTCGCAGAGCCTGCGCCCCTCCAGAGGACGGGGTGAATTGTGATGGAGGGGCACACGCCGTGTGCCCGCCTCGTCGTGCGGATTCGGTCGCAGAGCCTGCGCCCCTCCAGCAGGCGCCCCGCATTGTGGAGGGGCGGACGCTGTCCGACCGTCACGGGCGTGCGTGTTCGGTCGCAGGGCCTGCGCCCCTCCAGTCAAGCACCTGCAATGTGGAGGGGCGGACGCTGTGTGCCCGTTGCGGTGGCAGAGCCCTGCAGTTCAGGCAGCGGTTTCACCACATCAAAACATTCAACTCGCCCTGGAATGGCCAATCATCCGGTTGGGCAGCCAAACCCTTTCGCACCGGGTTGTTGCGGATGTAATGCCACTTTTCGGTATAGCTTTCATGCTGTCTAAGTTGCGTGTCCCAGCAATCCCGCTGCCAAATGGGCTGCAATTCGGGCAGAGAACGGCTGATTGAGCGCTTCCAGTAGGTAACCCATTTTGCCACGTTTTCATGTTCCTTTCCGACCGGCGAACAGAACAGATGGATGTGATCCGGCATGATGACATAGCGCCCCACTTTCCAATGGTTGGAAGATTTCCATACGTCGGTCAGGGCGGCATGGACCTGTTCGCTGGCCAATATGGGTCTGCGTTGATCGGTGCAGACGGTGAGATGAATGATGACAGGCTGATTGTGCCGTTCAACGGTGGGGTGATGGGCAGGATGTTTGCGGTTTGGAAGATTGTTGTCGGGAGCGCCGGATTTCATGCGAAAAGATTAGTTAAGTCCGTGACGTCGTTCAAGTTTTGAGACGTATTTGGTTGGATGGTCGTGCGGGTTCCGGTCGCAGGGCCTGCGACCCTCCAAATGACGGGGTGCATTTGTGATGGAGGGGCACACGCCGTGTGCCTGTTTTTCGATCGTGCGGGTTCGGTCGCAGGGCCTGCGCCCCTCCAACCCGGAACGTGTGTGGAGGGGCGGACGCTGTCCGCCCGTTTCGGTTGTGCGGGCTGGGTTGCTTCAGTCTGTATCAAAAACAACTGGCAATGAAACCAATATGGTGCTATATTGGGCACATGAAGTTTTTCGTCTGTATCTTAACCCTGATCCTGACCTCTCAATTGGATGCAAAGCCCATGCCCGAAAAAACGAATCACTCATTCACCAACCGCCTTATTAATGAAAAAAGCCCGTATTTACTGCAGCATGCCCACAACCCGGTGGATTGGTATGCGTGGGGCGAAGAAGCGTTTAAGGCAGCGAAAACAGAAGACAAACCGGTTTTCCTGTCTATTGGCTATGCGACCTGTCACTGGTGTCATGTGATGGAGCATGAATCGTTTGAGCATGAAGAGATTGCGGCACTCATGAATGAGGCGTTTATCTGCATCAAGGTCGATCGCGAGGAACGGCCCGATATTGACAACATTTATATGACCGTGGCTCAGATGATGACCGGGCAGGGGGGATGGCCGCTGACCATCATTATGACGCCGGATAAAAAGCCGTTCCATGCGGCCACCTATATTCCGCCGGAGCAGCGCTATGGCCGGATTGGAATGCGGCAACTGATTCCGCGCCTTTCCCATGCCTGGAAAAACCAGCGGAAGAAGGTGATGGAATCATCGGATCAGATTACCCATGTGTTGGCGGAGCAGAATGCAACCGGTTCGGGGGCAGAGCTCAGCCCGAATCTTTTAAAGGATGGTTATAAGGAGCTGCTGAATCAATATGATCCGCGCAAAGGTGGTTTTGGGCTCCAGCCGAAGTTCCCGACGCCGCACCGTTTGGTCTTTCTGCTCCGTCATGGCGAAGCGGAGGGAATCAAAGCCGTTGAGCATACGCTTAAGGAAATGCGCATGGGCGGTATTTTCGATCAGGTCGGCTTCGGCTTTCATCGCTACTCCACCGACAACGACTGGCTGCTGCCGCACTTTGAAAAGATGCTCTACGATCAGGCGCTAATGGCGATGGCTTATACCGAAGCCTATGAATTGACCGGCAGCCCGCTTCATAAAAAGGTGACCGAGGAGATTCTGGAATATGTCATGCGCGATATGACGGTTCCGGACTCTTCAGAGGGCAGGCGAGACGCCTGCAATACGGAAGAGGTACCGCAGCCCGGCCACTCCGGCGGCGGATTCTATTCAGCTGAAGATGCCGACTCCGAAGGCGAGGAAGGGCTGTTTTATATTTGGTCAGCGGAAGAAATGAAGGAAATCCTTGGCGACGACTACGATTATATTGCCAGGATCTGGAATATTCAGGAGGAGGGCAACTTCCGGGATGAATCCACCGGTCTGATGAACCCGAATAATATTCCGCATCTGGTAGAGCCTGCGCTATGCGCTGGCTTTTCTGACGGAGAGCCACCACATAGTGGCGGCTGTACTGATGCGGATCGGATTTCCGAGCCTCGGCAAAAGCTGTTTGAGGTGCGCGAAATGCGGATTCACCCGCTGAAAGATACCAAAGTGCTGGCCGACTGGAACGGACTGATGATGGCCGCCTTTGCAAAAGCTGGGCGGGCATTTGGTGAACAGCGATATGTCGATGCAGCCATTCAGGCAAACCGGTTTGTTGAGTCGGAGATGCGACAGGCGGACGGCACCCTTTGGCACCGCTGGCGGGAGGATCATACGGCTGTGCCGGGGCAGCTCGAGGACTATGCTTTTATGATATACGGTCTGCTGGAGTTATATGAAGCTACGCAGGAGTTCCAATGTCTGGAAATGGCCCTCAAGTATAACGAAATTCTGACTGCTTCGTTCCGCGATGAAAACAAAGGCGGCTACTTTATGACGGCCGATGATGCGGAGGAGCTGATTGTGCGGCCGAAAGAGCTCTATGATGGGGCCATTCCTTCCGGAAACTCCGTGCAGATGTATAATTTACTGAGGCTGGCGCGGCTGACCGGAAGGCCTGAGTTGGAAAGCCTGGCGGCTGAAACGGGCAAGGCATTCGGCGGGATGATTGAGCGCTCTCCATCGAACTTTGCCCAGGCGCTCATCGCCTTGCAGTTTGCCGAAAGTGAAACGGTTGAGATCGTGGTGGTCGGCGAAAAGGATGCCCCTGAGACGGAGGCGATGCTGGAGTACATTCATTCAGTCTATAAGCCGGGAAAAGTAGTCCTTTTGAAGGAGCCGGCCAATGCGGATCAACTGGCAGAGCTCGCTCCGTTTACAAAGGATCAGCATCAGCTGGATGGAAAAACAACGGTGTACATCTGCCGTAATTTTGCCTGTGAAAGGCCGCTGAACTCGCTGAAAGAACTCAAGAGCAGGTTTAACTAAGACAAAGGCACAAAGTACACTAAGTTAGTGGCCTTCGTGCCTTGAGCACAGCGGGGGTTAAATTTTACAGCGACGCGTAGCTGTCCTCGTAGGTCATGAGGAAGTTGAACGCCAGATCATCATCGGACAATCCGTTATACATGACGCTGGCAACCTGGTCTTCTGCTGTCAGCAACTGTGTTTCGTTCACGACCAGTTCCATTCCGACCTTATCCGGAGAGAAGGCACTGAAGAAGAGGCCGACCCCGATTACCAGTGCCGCGGCTGCTACCAATGCCGGTTTCAGTACCCAGATGGTGGCACGTTTCTTTTCCGGGACATTCAGGCGGGCTTCGCGCAGTACGTTCTGAACAGCGGTCGCCGAGGGTTCTTCCTGCGTCTGGAAAACCTGTTGGCTCTCAATGAGGGCAAATTGAAATTCGCGGCACGGCTCGCAGTCGTGCATGTGCGCAGCGAGGGCGTTCCCGTGTTTGGCCGGCATTTCGCCGGAATCCTGTAAAAGTATCCATTTTTGGGCATCTTGACATTTCATGACATGGCCTCCTGTAACTCTTCGTATTCTTCCTTCAATATAGAACGCAGTTTACCCAGTGCATATTGCATACGAGCTAAACAAGTGTTGATCGAGCACTTCTGAAGCTTCGCAATTTCCTTAAAAGATGTATTTCCGTACATTCTCAGTAGGAATACCTCTTTCTGGTCGGGAGTGAGTGTTTCCACCGCTTCTTCGATCTGTTTGCCCAGCATGGTTCCGCCCGATTCCTCGGCCGGTGAAATTCCCGGGGCGGCCAGATGATCTTCCAGCGTTGAGCTGCCGTCATCATCGCCGCCGACCGCGCTCTGCATGGAAACATTCTTTTTATTCCGCCGGGCCCGATCGATTACCAGGTTGTGGGCAATGCGAAACAGCCAGTTTAGGAAATTCTTGTGGCGGAACTTATGAATGTTCTTGAGTGCGCGGAACCAGGTTTCCTGAAAAATCTCGTCGGAGTCCTCGCGGCCCTCCGTCATTTTCAGAATAAATGAATAAAGCGGACGCTTGTACTTTTCCACAAGCGGTTCCAGTGCATTGGAATCTCCTTCGAGATACGCGTTTATGCATTCAATGTCGGTATTATCCATATTACCAAGTGATCCGTACTGCGTAACTTTTCTTTAACTGCCCAACAAACGGTGTTCCGGCGGATCTATTGCAGAAATTCTGATTTAATTTTACCGGATATCGGATCGTTTTCCATCCGGATGCTGACGCCGCGGTTGTCTTCAAGTTCCAATTCAAACCACTCGCACTGGCCGTTCGGGAAGAAACGGATCATATAAAGATCCTGATAATTGTCGTCCTCTTCGGTCCAGTCTTTTTCGAAAACCTTCACTGAGAGGCCGTCCGGCAGGAATTTATGATGTTCCTTTTCAATGCCGGCATCTTTTCCAGCATCGCTTTTCCCATCCGTGTAACCCAGGCGGTCTAAAACATCCTGATCCAGTTCTCCGTCGGCGGAGTTTGTTTTTGCGGCAGTGAAGCCGCCAAGCCAGACTTCCATAGTTTCGTGGTTCAGCACCACGGTCATCTGCTCTTCGCGCATAATCGACATGGCCCGGGCATAGCGCGCCATGCGGCTGACAGTCCGTGCGGAGAGACGGAGCTTATTGCCTTTATAGGACCCGGCAAAGTAGGGCAGGGCGATTCCGGTGATGATCGTAATGACGACCGCAACCAGAATCACCTCGACCAACGTAAAGCCGGCCCGCCGTTTATGTTTCGACGGGCCGCTTTGTTCTGACGGGGTTCCAAACATTGGAAGAATACCTTATTCCCAGTTGTTTACGACCACCCCTTTTTTTGAGGTGCAGGAAAGGTCGAAGGTGTGTGTGTTGTGCGAGCCGGGCGCTGAATAGCTGAAAGGATTGCCCCACGGATCGTTCGGAACTGATTTCTTTTCGAGAAAGGGACCGCCTTTGGATGAATCGAGCAGGCCTTCCAGGCTGGAAGGATAGTCCCCGTTCATAATTTCGTATTCGCGGATTCCCATGGAAAGTGTGTTGATGTTGCCCTGCGCCTGCGCAATTTTGGCCTTTTCGGATTTACCCCCCAGTGCGGGAATGCCGATGCCGGCCAGAATGCCGATAATAACGACGACGAGCAGGATTTCAATCAGGGTAAAGCCGGACTTGCGGCGGTTCATCAATGTTTCTTGTTTTCTGGTTTTCATGGGATTTCTCCTTGCTTTGATTACATATGTAAATTGTCGGTGAGTGTCAGAACCGGCAGCAGCAGACTCACTGCAATGGCTCCAACGAGAAAGGCGACGAGTACGAGCAGCAGGGGTTCCAGCACGGTGGTGCAGGTTTTTACCATGCGGTCGAGCTCGGCATCGTAACGGCGGGTAATGTGGGAAAGGGCGCCGGCCATGTCGCCGGTTTCTTCGCCGACGGCCAGCATATCAATCAGTAGGCGCGGGAAAATTTTTCCCTGGGCCAACGGTTTGGAAATGCTTGCGCCGTCCGTAACCCGGTCGCGTGCCTTACCAATCTCGCTGGAGATGACGACGTTATCGATTGTTTTCTGTACAATTCCAAGGGCCGGAAGAACAGAAACACCATTCTGCAGCAGTGTACCGAAGGTTCTGGAAAAATGGGCGTAGGCATTGTTGGTAATGATGCCTCCCATAATCGGAATGTTGAGTTGGGTCCGGTGCCAGAGTTCCTGCCCTTTACCGTGTGAAGTCCATTTTTTGAAGCCGAGAAAAGCGCCGAAAATAAGAGCGGCGACAATGATCCCGTATTTGGTCACAAAACCACTGATCGCCATCAGGGCCAGCGTTGGGCCGGGAAGCTCGGCTCCCATCTCTTCAAAGGTGACGGAAAACTGCGGAACAATGACGGCCATGAGAAAGATCACCGCGCCGAGGCCGACAATGACTACGATCATCGGATACATCAGTGCGCCGATTACTTTACCTTTGGCTTCGTGGACACGTTCGTAGTGAATGCAGACATTTTCGAGTGCGCCCGGCAGATTGCCCGAAGCTTCACCGGCCCGGACCAGATTCACATAGAGCGAGGAAAAGGTTTCCGGAAAGAGTTCCAGTGCATCGGAGAGCGAGGTGCCTTGTACAATTTCATCGCGCAGGGTTTCAACAATGCGGCCAACGGCCGATTCATCTTTGCGGGCAGCCAGTGTGTGCAGGGCCCGCCCAATGGTCATGCCGGAAGCCACCAGGTCGGATAGCTCGCGGGAAAACAGCAGAAGGTCCTGCAGCTTCATTTTTGCTTTTCGCTGGAATCCCAGCTCAAACTTGAAGCGTTTTTTATCTTCGCCGTTTTGCTTATGGGTCCTGGTGGTCTCTGAAACAGAAACCGGAATGTGTCCCATCGACTCGATGATGCGAACGGCTCCGGCGCGGTCGTTCGATTCCACCACGCCTTCCACCCGTTCACCTTTTTTAGAGCGACCTATGTATTTGAAATGAGCCATTGCAACCTATGTTAAACGAATCAGCCTGAAATTTATTTCCGACAATGGGAAAAAGAATAGTGGAAGATGAGAATTTTGGAAGATTGGATTAACGGATTATTCGGTATTTCTGCAGGAGGCCTTGATCCATCCCTATATCCATCCATCCATTTTTCAGGCTCGCGGATGAAATTGCTGATGGATCGATTTCAGGCGTTCCGGGTTTACGTGCGTATAAATCTGTGTTGTGGCAATGTCGGCGTGGCCCAGCATTTCCTGAATAACCCGAAGCGGGGCCCCGTTTTGCAGCAGGTGGCTGGCAAAGGAGTGACGCAGAGTATGGGGAGTCACATTTTTCATGATCCCGGCATCTTTGGTATATTTTTTAATAATCTGCCAGAGCCGCTGGCGGCACAGGGCAGTTTCGCGTTTGGAAACGAATACATTCTGCAGGTGCGGATTGTCGCAGAGCAGGGGACGGACTTCTTCGAGATAGCGAACCAGAAGATCGGCTGCATTCCGGGCAACAGGGATGACGCGTTCTTTTCGGCCTTTTCCAATCACACGGATATATCCGTCGTCAATGTGCAGGCTGGATAATTGGAGCCCGGCCAGTTCCGATACACGAAGGCCGGAGGCATAGAACATTTCAAGAATGGCCCGGTCGCGCACACCCAGCGGCTTCCGAAGGTCGGGGGCGGCCAGCAACAGACTGACTTCTTTTTCGGACAGGGTATCCGGCAGGATTTTCCAGAGTTTGGGAGAATCCATGGTGTCCGTTATGTTTTTGTCCAGCAGGCTCTCCTGCTGCAGATAACGGAAAAATACTTTAATCGAAACCAGGTGGCGGGAGATTGAGTTGGTCGACATCCCCTTGGCCTTCATTGCCATCAGATGGTCGAGTACCTGCTTTCGGCTTACCTGATTGAGGGAGGTAACGCCTTTCTGGTCGAGAAAGGCCAGGAATTGGCCAATGTCATCAGCATACGCTTTGCGCGTGTTAATGCTCAACCCGCGCTCCAGCGAGATATAATCCAGGAAACTTTCCAGAAAGGCGTTCATCGTTACTTTATAACACAGAGCAACGGTGTTAAACGACAACAGAAAAATCAGGATTTTTAACAGCTGAATTTGCCGCAATGATTAATTTTCGCATTACAGCAGTTAAAG
>JAROAZ010000046.1 GCA_029432775.1 Pontiellaceae bacterium B12227
AGCAAAATATATCACCACAACGATCCAGTCGATCAGGTGAAGGTTACCAAACGTCATCTCGGTCATGCTATTTTTCCCATAATTATCAAACCCGTCGCAGTAAGAAAGTAATGAGCCGCCTCTCTAACTGCCGCAACCCCCACTTATTTAATATTTTATGCCTCCAAACACATCGGAGCCGATCAAAAACCCCATAAATGGCCTCTTATCACCACAGACAAATTCGGCATATAATAGTGCGACAGTACTTTCGCTCGCTTTCCATGGCAAGCTAAAAATCAAATGCGCCTCCAATCTGCATGGCTGATTCATTTGATTCCCTTTGTGCTTGTAGGCAACCACTTTGGGTTTTTTGACGTTACCAGCCGGAAGGCGAGTTCGGAGCCGTCTTTGCGCATGGCCCCTATGAACCCGTTGGTTGTCGCCTTGCGGGCGTTGGGCTGGCGGGCGATCCAGTGGCGGGCGAGCGACAGGGCGGTTCGGCGGAACAGTCCGAGGTTGTGGGCGTTGTTGCGCGTCCGGACGCGTGATTTGTCTTCCTGGAACCGGGAGCAGTCGAGCCGCTGGTGGGCACCGTTTTCGATGTCCCAGTAGGCCCGCTTGAACGTGAGCATTTCCTCGGCGCCCAGGCCGGCCCGGCTGGTGAGCAGGTAGACGGTCAGGTCGTCGGGCGATTTCGGATCCGCTTTTTTATCGTCGGTGGCCTGCATGAGCATGGCGGCGCGCCGGGCGTGGGGGAAGCAGGTCTGCTCGCTTGTTACATCGAAGGCCGCCGCGGCCCGGGCTTCAATGCGTCCCCGGTTTCTCTCGGTGGCTTGCGCCGTGTCGAGTTCAGGGGGAAAAAGATTCGCGGTGCGACTCGCGGGTGGTTCTGAGAGTTTCGCGCAGGGCGGGCTGATTCTTTTTCACGGTCATGAAGTAGTCGACGCCGCACTCCTGGACAGAGGTTCTTGCCAGCTTGTTCTGGGAATGCAGCGCATCGACCAGGAGCATGGCTCCGTCTTTGGCGCACTCTTTGATCAGTTCCGGGGCGGCGGGGATTTCATTGCTCTTTTCCTCAACGGCCCGGGCTCCGAGGAAGCGGCCGGTTTCGCCGCAAAAGGCGCTGACGAGCTGGAGGCCTTGCGAGCCGCGCAGCTCCTTCCCGTCAATGATGATCAGCCGGGGGGCGGCGGGGCCGAGCAGGAGATCGAGGCAGGCGAGCAGTTTTTCCTGCAGCTTTTCGGGCGGGATTTGTTTCAGCAGCCGGAAGAAGGTGGTCTCGCCGGGTGCGGGGATCCTGCCGGTTTTGCGGTTGCGGCGGAAGCCCAGGACCCTGAGCTGGCCCTGGGAGAGATCCCGGGCGTATTCTGCGAGGTCGCGCTGTCCGCTCGACATGCCCGCAAGAGTTGCGCAGAACACGAGAGTGAGCAGCCCGGAGATGGTGTAGCTCCAGTTGGTGCCGGTCCGGTAGTCCTCGATCCCCTCGAAGATGCCTCGGATCGATCCGAGGTCGGCCGCCTTCGTGCGGCAGCGCACCCTGGGTTCGAGTTCGCCGCCGCGCCACGCTGCGGGCATCTGCTCCGCACGCAGGAGCTCGAGGGAGTCCGGGCGCAGCGTCCGGACATAGAGTTCCTTGGGTGCGTTGTGTTCGGTGTAGTATTCCCTGCGGGCGCGGGCGTAGCCCTTGGTTTTTCCAAGGAGCATCCAGCCGCACGCCTTGTAGGCCGTGCCGCGGAACAGCTGGGGATCGACGAAGCTTTCCGCGACGAGGATGCCGTGGCCGTAAGCAGCCTTCCAGTCATCGCTGAGCCGCTGCAGGCACAGCTTCATGGCGCGGCTGGCGAGGTTCGGGCAGCCCTTCCCCTCCAGGATCAGGAAGCGGCTGTTGTTGGCGACGAACGGCAGGCGGACGCGTCGCTGCGCATCGCTCCATCCGATCCATCCATCCCTGTCCGCGAGATGGTAGCTGCCCGCATTCCAGCTGAGCAGCGCCATCCATTCGCCCTTGTACTCAGCCACATAGCGCAGCTGTTCGCCCACGAGGGGCGCGCTCTTGAGGTAGTGCTGTTCTTCGATAAACCGCTCGTAGCAGGCTTGCTCATCATTTCGGACAAGGCGGATTTCGAGCCCCTCAAGGATCTGCTGTTCGCGGGAATCCGGCATCTGAATGCTCTTTTTCATGCCGGCAGTAAAAAGAAATGCAGAGGAAATGTTCCGCAAAATGTCACATTACTTTTATTTGCAGGACATTAACTGCCCGGGCGCATCAGCCATGTCCAATCTGAAGGTTTGGAGAAATGAGCTCCTACGAAGCCAAAAACCAACTGGTCTGCCGGAAAGTATGGCGGAAACCTCCAGCTCCAACCCAGGCCCAACTCCGCTGGCGGGAGTTGAACCTACAACCCTACGCCCACCAATTCGAACAGCTTTGACAATCACACTATCGCGCAATCCAAATATTTCCACATTGTTTCCACTACTAATCAGTTTTACTCAGGAATCATCACTCGTCATCAACCAACACTGCACTTTTCTTAAAAAGCACATAGAGCCCTATATACAAAGGCTTGATCGATTGAATAAGCCGCAAAAATGGAGCGGGAGACGAGACTCGAACTTGAGACGAACAGCTTGGGAAGCTTAAGCTACCCTTTGTAGTAATAATCCACAGTGCCAATGGCAATTTTGCCCAATGATAGGCTGGAAAAATCATTGTCTGAGTCGATTGGACTGTATCCCATCCCTTTGTGTTTATGTAGATGAGCAAACAAAAACGATAACGGGAATCGGCTTCTCAAATGGCTGACCGTTACCGGAATAGCTTGTTCCGTTCCAACGACCATTGCCAGCACCCTCTCAAACCCTTCTTTTTCACCGCAAAACTTTAAAGGTTCTGGCTTTACCTGGGTTGATGATTTGCTGATGCATTCATTAATCTTATCGCTTACATCCAAACGTGAATTTTTTGAAATCCAGATTTCACTCTTCGCTCCCTCTCCGGGATAGACCGGCACAATTACCCGGCTCGCATCAATGGCAAACAAATAGAGCCATCCCTTTATAGGAGACGAGGCCGATAAGTTAAACAGATCACCTTTTCCAAAGGCGGGCAACTCTCCTTTATCGAAGTCAGCATCATCAAATGAAAGGGTTACGTTTTCCAGTCCTCCATCCTCTTTTTTCAACCGCACCACTGATACCTCTTCAGTTCCCAGAATCAGATAGCAATAGCCTTTTACTGATTTCAGATAAATTGATGTGCGAAGAGGGAATTGATCTCCATCCATTTTGTCCTGCATACGCCTGATCTGGGAATCGAGACCTTTTATGTTCTTCCCCTGCATCAACGGATGTTCAAGCAGATGAGTGAAGGGTACAGGAATGGCAAATGCCTCTCCGTTAAATTCATCCAGGTCAAACGCATCCAGAACAGCCCCATACACAGCGTCTTCTCCGGCATTCTCCATAAACCAGGCCCGCGTGTTTCTGATAAGTTGGCTTGCCTCTATTTTATCCATTTTCACCTCCGTTAGTTACCCATTCCGTCAAGCGAAAAATTTGCAGATCTACCCTAAAGCAACTTCGCTGTGATGCCTGTTCTTTCTATCGCACTCTTCCCGGCGTGAAAGGAGAACATTTATGAACCAATGCTCTTACAACGATAAAGTATACATAATAGCTCAACATGAACCGGAGGAACAGGACGGTTTTATCAAATCAGGTGCAAGCCAGCTTTTTATCATTTGGTTGGCTGGTATGGTCGCGACAGACCATCCGAGGGGAGGGCAAAACAGATCTTTCCAGTTCAGTCGCTTGTTCGAATACCATTGGGAAGGACTCAACCTACGAGATATCGCAGACAATCTCCCTAACATCACGCATAGCTCGGTTGATCGACAGATCAAAATATTTACAGAGCTGGCAAAGGGCAAAGCAGGGAGCTTGTGTCTTGATAAAACCCTTCATTTTGCCAGCTCCATACTCACCGAAGACGACTGTGATTCCATTTTCAAAGTCTTTCTTGGCTTGCTAGACATAAGCCCAAGGGTGCGGGCCGCCACTACCGACCCCTACGCAAATATTTTGATGATGCATCAGAGCACGCCATGCGAAGCGTTTTGCAGCGAGCTGATTGGCACCGGATGTCGAAGAAGCGATATCGACAATACAACTCGCGCCCTTTTCAAACTGGACAGATACCTGAGCGAAGGAGGCAATTAATGATCAACTCAACTCAATATCCTATATATGCTGGAATCCATATCGCCACCATATGTAACCCACGGATCGAGTATGCAAACAACGTCAATAATCCCAGAAGGCCGACGGATCGAATTCGTGCACTAGCGATGAACTTCCAGCTCGAGTTGCTAGATGAAAGTCGTCAACCCACAGGATTGTTTGTTTCTGGAGGAGTTTCCCTGGCATCCCGTCATGGACACCAGGCTCCAATTATCAGACTAGCCGACGCAGTGGGCTGTTTTATTGATCCCGACTGTTTTGAGGATTCAATTTTCGAGAATGCTATAGTGAAGGTCGAAATCGAACTACACTTGCAACCCCATCTCGGCCTTATGGCTGTACCTGTTAAATATTTTAATGCCTGATGTAAACGCTGGTTAAAAACTGCACCGATCGTTGGGACGGTTTAAAAGTGTAACACTCCAACCAAAATATTTATTAATCCCAGCGTCCCATGAAGCATTGGGTGATAAAATGATGACAAGCCGATCAAATAAATATCCATCATGCGAGATCAGGAAAGGTGAGGTAAAGGGACTCAGGAGAAACCAGGGAATTGAGCTGAAACATATATCAGTTCTATTTATGATTTTATTGGTCTTGCTGGCAGGCTGTGCAAAACACGACTTGATCGACAAGAATGCAACCAACGTTTCTGCGTCAAAGAGCTTCAATCTGGTCGTCCAATGCGGGGACTCTCAGGAACTGCCCATCCGCATTACGGGGGATGCCCATGTGTCGATGCCGGACTTTCTACAAAGCTACTGTTCGCTCCATGGCAATAGAGACCAAATCGCAATACGATGTCCTCAGGATTTCACTGTCTTGGAACCCGTCACTGATAGAGAAGGTTAACGAGAACAACCAAGAATTGGGACAAAACCGGTATTTATGAAGCAATAAGAGAATTTTTTCAAGGAGCCAGTCACTATGAAACAGATGACACTTGACCTTATCACCAATGTCTTGTCTACAGATGATACTGTCTCACAAGATGAATTTGCCGATATTTTGAAACAGTTAAAGGTAGTCATGAGGGGAAAAAAGCCGCGCCCTGGAACAATCAAACAAGCAGCAGAATTACTGGACGTACAACCCATTACCATCCGGCGCTATGCCAAGGCTGGTCTTTTGCACCCCATTCGCATTACCGCACGAAAGATCCGCTACGACCTCAATGAAGTTGAAGAATTGGCGACCTCAGGCATACGACAATAGTTCATCTCGTATTTCAGCCCAATTTTCAGCATTAATTGCCCTCAACCTTTCAACAGCCCAACGAGGTAGAGGGTCGGGAAGAACGTCAATATCTGCATCATAAACGCCATCGCCAATCATAAGTGTTGCAGAACGTGCCGCGTCATCACTTACATGGCTGTAATGCTCCGTCATCGCGAGAGAACCATGACCTACAATTTTTTGAACTAAAAGAGCTGAGGTTCCCTTCTCTGCCTGCATCGAAACGAATGTGTGTCGCAGTGAATGGAAACCAACCTCAACGACTGCTCGTTTGCCCGTGTGAACCTTAATAACCTCTCCGTCATTATCAGGATCAGGCTGATACTGATAACCCGTCCCTTCAGCATGCGTACTGATACCGCATTTTAGCTCGAAGTGTTTTTGTATTCGGTTGGTGATCCTGGTGCGATGAGTATGCTTTCCTTTGTCTGAAACATATGTGTAGTCCTCAGCAAACTTGGGGAGGACGTAGCCTTTCCTTTTCGATACCGGCGTTTCAGAGAGCCTTGAGATTAAACGCGGTGGGATTCCGATTTTGACCTCATCACCCTGACTCTTGTTTGGAACACGCTTAATGATTCCTTGATTGAGCAAAACTTCATTCCATCGAAGGGTGCAGCAATCTCCAAGACGAAGCCCAGTGTATGTTCCAAGCATCAAGAGGGTTTGCATGTCCCCTTCCGCACGATCAATCACCTTGATTAATTCGTCCGTGCTAAGCTCCCGTCTCTTTCGCTTCCGAGCAACGGCTTTGGACTTTGCTTTTGAAAGCTTTTTTGTTGGAAGTTCAACAAATGGAGACGCGTCCGCTCTTATTTCTTCGCGCAGCACATTAAAGATTAGCTTTAGAAAATTGATGTGCTTGTTGTAGGTGCCAGGGCTCACCTTCCTATGGTTTAGATGCCTTGCATAATCAAGGGCAGTTTTGCGCTTAATATCCCGCATAAAAACGGCATCAGAATCGTGCCTTTTTAACCACTCTGAAAACTGGTTCCAATGGCTAGCATAATTGTAGAGTAACGTTGCACCGCAATCTAATTTAGGGTGGTCTTCGAACTCATCCCATGCATCAACAATCGTTAAAGGAGGATTTGCTTCATCCTGAACTTGGGCAAGGTTTTCTTCTGCCGTCTTTAGCTCATCGGTTGCGCGGCGCTTTAGGTAGACTTCATCCTCTGCAAGGATTGGAGCCATGAATTGATCCCGCGCTTTTTCGGCATCAACTAGATTGTTGATGGGGTTGCCATTGTTGTCTATCAATCTCTTTCGAGCTTTTTTCTTAATGGGCTTACCCGCCCCATTAAGTTTTCCGGTCGGTCGTTGGTATTCAAGGTAATAATATCCGCCACTAACGTTCGGAGTTCCGGCCTTAAATTCCTTTCCTTTGCCGTTACGGATATAGAGTCGCCCTAGCCCTTTAGCTGCGCGTTTTCGATTATGGGTATTTTTCATTGTTCAGCACCTTTGGACATGATCGCTTTTGATTCGTCATGTCTCATAAAGTACACATAACTAAGGGACTATACAATTATAATCCCATAATAACCCCACATTTGCTTTTATGATTTCACCTACGCCCCTTATTTATGGGGAATTAGTTTGTTTTCGCTATAGACTGTAAATCTGCCCTCTTAGAGTTCGATGGTTCGAATCCATCTCCCACCACCACTTTTCACCTAAGCCTCTGGTCTCCAGAGGCTTTTGTTTTATACAGACCATGCCTCTGCGAGATTTGCTCCTAAATGTGCTCCTAAAAGTCAGAAGGAGAGTGCAAAATGAAACTCGTAATGAAGGTACCGTACGTCATCAAAAGAAGAAATACGTACTATTTCAAATTCAACATCCCAGCGGACTGCCGCCACTGCCAGGATGGCCGGACTGAAATCCAGAAGTCGCTGAAAACCGATGATATTTTCGTAGCGAAGGACAAAGCCGAAAAGCTGGCTCAGATCTGGAAAGACAAGATCGCCAAGATCCGTGAAGCAAATGAGTCGGCAGACGCCCCCGTTCAAGTTGCAGAAATTAAGCTCGATGCCATTGCCGCCCGTTTCAAAAAGAAAATTGCCCCTTATATTGAGAAGCAGATTCATGTGTGCCTGGCTATGCCCGATACGGAATTGCGCAAGACCCTGCACATCTCCATCGAAAACTCGATAGACGCATACAAAAAGTGCATTGCGGCCCGAACCTACACCGACCAAGAGCTGATCAATCTGACCAATCCCTTTGCAAAGTCGGATCAATTTGCTCTCCATACCTGCACCGAGTTCGAACCACGTGGCCTGCTCGAAGACGATGTACTGGTTTCCGTTGCAAGACGTATCCTCCCCATCATTCTGGATGGGCTCTACACCGTGAAGGCGGCTATTGAAAAAGAGCTGTACCCTGAACGGGCCGAACAACCGGTTTCCCAAACAACCGTAGAAATCGAAACCGGTATGTCCATCAGTGAAGTGTTAAAGGAGATGCTTGAGTCTACATTCCGGGCCGAAAAAACGGCCCTTGGCATCAAGGCGAACGTTCAGCTACTGATTGAATGGCGTGGTGACATTCCCATTCGGACGCTCTCTCGTGCTGATCTGATTGATTTTCGAGATAATTGTCTTCGCATCCTACCCGCCAACGTAACGAAGATGAAAACCTACGAGGGAATGAGCGTCAAAGATGTTCTGGAAACTTATAAGGGTAAGCATTACATCTCCGCTCGAACGGTTAACAACAAGATTAATTCCACTGTGCAATTGATGCTCTATGCCCTGGAAAACGGTCACATTGATTTTGCACCCGTCAAAAAGCTAAAGATCCCCGAGGAAAAGAAGAAAGGCGGCAAGGAGTTCTCCGACGACGAACTCAAGCAAATGGTCGGACTGCTGGAGGAGAATCCCAAGTATCCATCACGGTACTGGGTTCCATTGCTTGGTCTGTACACGGGAGCACGCCTGAATGAACTTTGCCAACTTCATACCGATGACGTCTACCAGCTAGACGGCGTCTGGCTTATCGACATCAATGACAACGATGCCCCTAAAACACATAAGCACCTGAAGAATGCCTCTAGCGAACGGCTCGTTCCGGTCCATCCCGAATTGATTCGCAGGGGCTTCATTCACTTTGTGCAGAAACGACAACAGGAAGCCGAACCCCTTACCGCAATCTAGCCAAGCTACTTCCGGGGACGCAAATGGAGCGGTATGTAGAAGGCGGAATAAAGAAGTATGATCCTGCCCTCAACAACCCCACCTATTGCGGGAACCATTACGCAGTATTCTCACCTGACACCAAAACAGTAAAGGATGGGTTGAGTGACATAGGCATGGCCATCAGCTCCGCTATGGGATCTGTGCCTGAACACGTATGGAGCTTCTATTTTTTCTTCCGCTCCGCCCGTGACATCAAGACTGAGTTTATCCTGCATGAAACCCAGGACCAGACCGGAGTACCCAGACTGCACCTGAAGAAGAATAGAATCGGCCTGAGTGAGATTAAATCCAGCAAGCTATGGATTCTGAATGCATCGGCGGCACTATCTCCTGCCACCTACCCCGACTCGATGAAGATCCACCGCTGTGTTGACCTGCAGCCTAATTCCCACCGTGTGAACCTCTATGTGATTGAAGCCAATCCGATGCGGAGCAAGGTAGAGGATAACGTAAAGGCGACCAAGGCACTGTTGAAGGCGCACCCTGAGTTGAAGGATCATGAGAAGGTATTACTGACGTTGTCTAAGCAGGACGGCGAAGGAACCGACATAATCAAGAAGCTTAAATCAGGACTGCATAAGGATGCCGACATCAAGGTCATCAACCGGGGACGCCTGAAGGGCACCAACGAAGCCTCCGACCGCACCCTTGTGATCCTCAGCTGCATGAGCGTGTTTACGACCGTGGACAACTGTGCAATGGAACTGGCCCTAGACAATGGAAGGACAATCCCCCGCACAACCATCTATAACAACCTAGGGGCACCCAAGATGCACCGAGGCTATTTCGAAGTCCCCGACATCCAGGAGATCTATGCATGCTCAGCACTCGATGAGTTGTATCAGGCGCTATACCGCTCAGCGATCCGCATAGATCAGGATGTAGATGTAGTGATCGCTATTCCACACCTTGAATGGCTGTCTGCATTGCACCGCACCGTGTTGCCTGATTTTGCATTACAGGCTGCTTATCGCTTTAAAGATGAGAAACTCGAAGACAATCCTTTGGTGTGGGGATTTTGTGATTTGCTGGAAATGGATGAGGGTGAATCAATCAAGAAACCAGATGTGGCTGAAAAACTAGGATTCAACTGGAAAACAGCATGGAAGGACAACAAGGACAAAATCCTGTTCTGGCTGGAACCGTTTTTTGAGGTAAGAAATAGGGAGCTAGTTCGTAAGTAGATCTCCATTTTTGGAACGATGTTCCAAAGATTAGAGAACTGAAATGGTTCGGGGCAGATTTTCCCCGCTCTAACGAATATCTTTTCGACCCAACCCTCCGACTTTGTTCAATGTTTACATACATATTAGTTTTCGGGGGGACCAAGTTTATCGAACCACCGGCTTGCGCGCGTTCGCCTGCAGTTCAGCATCAAATTCTTCCATCACTTTTTTCATGGCGGCAACCCGTTCAGGATACTGCGTTGCCAGGTTATTGGATTCCCCGATATCTTCGCGCAGGTTATACAGCTCAACGACGGTTTTCGGCTTCTCGCCTTTTTCCCTCTGCACCTTGGTCAGTCTCGGATTAGTGATCCGTAATTTCCAGTCGCCTTGGCGTACGGCCTCGATTCCGGATGGGCTGTAATAGAAATAGCTTGCGTGCGGACTCTTCGCTCCGGCCTCTCCAATAATCAGCGGCCAGATGTCTTTGCCGTCGATTACGCGGTCGGACGGAACTGCCGCGCCGGTCAACCCGGCAAACGTCGGCAGTAGGTCAATCATGTTCGCCGGTTCGGTGCAGACCTTTCCCGCCGGGATTTTTCCCGGCCACCACATGATGCACGGTTCGCGCATACCGCCTTCGTACGTACCGAATTTATAACCGCGCAACGGCTTCGCCGACCCGCCCTTATAACGCCGTTTCTTATTCGCCTTCAGCTCCCACGGCCCATTGTCGGAGGTAAAAATCACCAGCGTGTTTTCGGCCAAACCCGTGGATTTCAAATGGTCGAGTAATCGGCCGACATTAAAATCAAGCTCTTCAATCGTGTCGCCGTACAAACCGCCCGCGCTTTTGCCTTCAAATTCGGGTGAGGCATACAGCGGGACATGCGGCATGGTGTGCCCCAAAAAGATGAAAAACGGGGAATCGCCTGCCGCATCAATCGTTTTAATCGCCTCGTCCGTATAGCGACGGCTCAGCGTGCGTTGATCCGCGGGATATTCCACCACCTCGGTACCGCGCATCAATGGGACGGGGCCCCGTTTTTTAACGTTCCCGAACTTGAACAAATTCAAGTCCGCCCCCTCGCGCCAAACCACATCCGGCGAGACCGCCATCTTCTGATCGGCCCACATATCGTTGCTGAAAGGAATGCCGAAATAGGAATCGAACCCCTGATTGGTCGGAAGGAATTTCGGCAGATGCCCGAGGTGCCACTTGCCGATCGCCGCCGTTTTATAGCCCTGTTTTTTCAGCAGTTCCGCCATCGTGATTTCTTCGACCGCCATGCCGCTGATGTGCTGAGGAAAAAAGACGCGATGAATACCGAGCCGAGCCGGATAACGCCCCGTCAGCAAACCTGCCCGCGACGGGCTGCAGATCGAGGCCGCCGCATAAAAATCGGTAAAGCGCGTGCCCTCTTCAGCCATCCGATCCAAATGCGGGGTTTTGATCTTCGGTGCGCCGTAGCACCCGAGATCCTGATAGCCCTGATCGTCGGTTAAAATGAGTATAATGTTCGGGCGGTCGTCGGCGGCACGTAAAACAGCGCACCCGGCCAGCAATATCAATCCAATCTTCCATCCTAATCGTTTCATTTATTTCTTTGCCTCGTCCGTTTTACCCAAGTTGGATTGTCTCTTTTTTTCCCTTCCCTTTTTAGGAGCAGGCAAAACCATCGCGCTATGCGCCCATTCATTCCATTCTTTCGACAGCTGCGCGACGAACTCCGGCTTGCCGGAGGCCAGATTGTTCATTTCGCTGCGGTCTGCTTCCATATCGTATAACCGCCACGGGCTGTTTGCGCCTTTAGTGACGAGCTTCCACTTTCCTTTACGGATCGCGCGGTTGCCTTCGTGTTCGAAATAGAGCGTATCGCGCTCAATCGCTTTGCCCTCGAAGGTCGCAACCAAGCTTTTGCCCTGCATCGGCGAGATCTCGTGCCCCTTGAATTCCGACGGATACTTCGCGCCGGAAAGGTCCACGCAGGTCGCCATGATATCGATGACATGGCTCGGCTGACGCTCAATCTCGTTTTTACGCTGAATCCCTTTCGGCCAGTGTGCGATCAGCGGCGTACTGATCCCGCCCTCGTGTGAATAGTGCTTGTACTCTTTGAAGGGGGTATTCGACACATTCGCCCAATCTCTTCCGTAGGAAATATAGGTATCGGGCGGCCCCGCCATGACCCCAACGCCCATACGCACAGGATAACCATCGCGCGTCTTTTTATTGATCATATCTTTTTGCAGCTCATCTTTAGCCATCGGCGAACGGGTGGGGTTGGCCGCGCGCGGCTTAAATTTGCCTTTCCGGCCAAACGGTTCGGCGCACCCGCCATTATCCTGCAGAAACAGAATCAGCGTATTCTCCAGTTCGCCCTGCTTTTTCAGCTCATCGACGATGCGGCCGATGCCTTGGTCCATTGAGTCGACCATCGCGGCATATACTTCCATGTTGCGCGCCTCCCAAGCCTTGTTCTTTACCTTGGCCCATTTCCCGACGGTCGGAGAGAGTTTCCACTCGTCTTTAATAAGCCCCAGCTGCTTGAGTTTTTTATAGCGCGCTTTTCGGATCGCATCGAACCCTTCGTCGTACATCCCTTTGTACTTCGCGATATCCCGTTCGCGCGCATGCATCGGCCAATGCGCGGCGGTGTAGGCAACGTACATGAAAAACGGCTTTTCGCTCTCGTGCCCCTTAATATATTTCACCGCATTGTCAGTGATCGCATCCGTGTAGTACCATTTTTCTTCCGGCTGATACTCCGGATCGTTTTCCGGCGTGATGTGCTGATTCTCGCGCACCAGCGTGGTCGGATCCCACAAACTGCCCGCCCCCAAAACGGTGCCGTAGAAATGGTCAAACCCGCGCTGCCGCGGCCAGTTGTATTTCAGGTCCTCCGTCTCAGGAAACAAATGCTTAGTGACGTGCCACTTGCCGGACATGTAGGTACTGTAGCCGGCCGGTTTCAGCACCTCGGCAATCGTCATGCAGCTCGCATTCAAATCGCCCTTATAGCCAGGCAACCCTTTATCATGTGTCATGTGCCCGATCCCTGTCTGATGCGGATAAAGGCCCGTGAGCAGTGAGGCTCGGGTCGGACAACAACGCGCCGAATTATAGAACTGCGAATAGCGCAGGCCGTTTTCCGCCAACTGGTCGAGATTCGGGGTATGGATCTCGCCGCCGTAACAGCCGATATCGGAATAGCCCATGTCGTCGGACATAATCAGAATAATATTCGGCTTATTCGCCACCGCCAAAAGCGGGGCACAAGCGAATAAGGAAAGCATTGTTTTTTTAGTCATGTTATCCCCAAAACAGATTATTTGATCAGCGACCAATCGGGATGAACCGGGCGCTTTTTATTTTCTTTGCCGCCTTGCGGTACCGGCGGCACTTGATCGATCAATTTTTTAAGGTTCTTATGCGCGGTCATGGCCCGCTCTCCGGCGAATGAACCGGCGAGATTGTTCGCTTCGTCGAGATCGTTGGCGATATCGTAGAACCGTCCGTCGGCATAGAGCTTGAACCGGCGGGTCCGCACAAACGCGCCCGCATTTTCGCTCACGCGCCCCCAGTAAGGCTGATAGTAGCAGAGCGCATGCGTGCGCGGCGTGGTTGATTCCCCCACAATCTGCGGCAAAAAGCTCTGCCCGTCTTTAGGGTCGGTTGAGTCGAGCTGAATTCCGGCGACCTCCGCCAGCGTGGCGTAAACATCGGTAAAATCAACCAGATCTTTACTGACCGCTCCTTCGAGCGACTTTCCCTTCCAGAACGCAATCAGCGGCACATGCGTGCCGTTATCCTTCATCGCGCCCTTACCGCCTTGAATCGTGCGGTCGTTCCAGTCCGACTTGATTCTCTTGTTGGTTCCGTTGTCGGACGTAAACAAGATCAAGGTGTTCTCCAACTGACCAACCGCCTCCAATTTCGCAACCACTTTACCCACGAGCTTGTCCATATAATTAACCATCGCGACAAAGTTCGCCTTTTGCTGTGCCTCGCTCTTCGGCGCTTTATTGGCCTGCGCTCCACGGGATCGTTTTCCGATCGTATCCGGCGTGGGCACAAACGGGTCATGCACCAGCACGGTCGGGTAATAAACAAAGAAGGGTTGATCCTGATTCCGCTCGATAAAGTCGCAGACGAAATCGCTCATGATATCCGGGCCATACTGATTCTTATTCTGCTGAGCCGACAAAAACTCACCGTTAATCTCCAGCGGCGGACTCCAAAAGCGCTCACCGCCGCCCTTACCCGACTTCCCTTTCGTCAGTTGCCACAAGGCGTACTCATCAAACCCCGCTTTATTGACCCGCGTGTTGTCGCTGTGATCGGCAAAGCGCTTTGGATCATAGATTCCGTTCAGTTGCCACTTGCCGGCAATCGCGGTTTTATAGCCCGCCTGCTGCATCATATGCCCAAACGTTTTCTCGTTCGGGTTAAGGTAGCCAAAGTGCGTGTAGTTTCGGAAGTTGTACTTCCCCGTCATAATCATCACCCGCGACGGTGTGCAGAGGGGCGTTGAATAGCAGTGTTCAAACTTCACGCCCTGTTCGGCCAGACGATCAATATTTGGCGTTTTATAATCCTCCGCCCCGTACGGGCCGAAGCATTCCCAGCTCGCATCGTCCGTCATAATCAGAACAATATTCGGGCGGCCTTCGGCAGTCTCCGCTTCGCTCCGGCTCAACGCCCATGCGCTGCCCGCAAGCAGAAGCATCGCAACAAAGACTCTTTGAGTTAACGATTTCAGCTTCATTCCATCTCGTCTGTTTTTATTATTTTCGATTCACCACAGGCTCCGTGCCGGAATCAACAGTAGCCCTCTTCCGGTTACTTCAAACTTAGTGCAACAACAGTATTGAGTGTATCTGGTGCTTCGGCACCAAGCTTTATGGTAAGCATGTACCCCGACTGACGGAATTCCACTTTATTTCCTGAAGCAAGATATTGAGCAGCAGAAACCGACGGGCTTATTTCATTCAGCACAATCTGTCGATCCTCCGGCCAGTTGAGGATATGAAGGTAGAGATTTTTCCCATCTTTGCTCATTGTGACATCCCCCCAGGCAGGGCGTTTTGCCAAGGGCGACGGACGGGTTCCATAGATGGATTCTCCATTTACTTTCAGCCACTTCCCAAGGATGCCGTAGAGCCGAACCGCTTCCGGATCGAGCTTGCCGTTGCCCATGGGACCGTTGTTAAGCAAATAGTTGCCGCCGGAACAGACGGTGAGCACCATGCGCTCCATCATTTCCTTTTCGGAATGATATTTGCAGTTGGTCCCTTTGGTTTTGTAGCCGTAGGAGTGGCTGACACTGTCGGGCGACTCAAAGTAGAGCGACAGCGCTTTGTTAGGCACTTCCTTATCAGCAATGGAGATATAATCAAAGAGCTCCATATTTTGTGCTTCAATCTTTGCGGGTCCGCGATGGATAATCCGGGAATTAATTAAACAATCCGGGCGGTACTTGCGCACGATATCTGTAAAACGCTTCGCACGCTCGAAAGTCATCTCTGCTGGCGTATCGAACCACACCAGATCGATTTCGTAATTCTTCATTAACTCTTCAATCTGAGGTAACGACTTCGCCTCCAGATAACTGTCTGTGTCCGGCTTGAAGTCCTTCGGGAGATCCGGGTGCAGCATGCGGGCATTGTAGCGCCGCCCGTTATTGAACGGCGCGTCCGGCTCGTCCCAGTCCTGCGCCTGGGAATAGTAGATGCCGAACTTCAGGCCGTTTTTGTGGCAGGCTTCGCTGAGCTCCTTGACGACGTCCCGCTTAAACGGTGTGTGGTCGACAATATTATAATCGCTGACGGCGGAATCGTAGAGCGCGAAGCCGTCGTGGTGCTTGGATGTAATCACGACATAGCGCATGCCGTTTTCCTTAAAGACCTTCACCCAGGCGTCGGCATCAAAGTCCACCGGATTGAATTTGGCCGCGACTTCCCGACGGTATTCCACCGCCGGGATCTTCGCGGCCAGTTCGATCCATTCGGAATAGGCGTGCTGCGCACCGCGCCCTTTATATTCCCCTTCCAACGGGGAATAAGCGCCGAAGTGAATAAACGCGCCGTATTTCGCATCGCGGAACCATTGGTCCAACCGCGCGTCCGAATCGGCCGTCTGTTTCATGGTGTCCGGAATGCGGACGTTAAAGCTGCGCTTATTGTTTTTTGCAGCGTGAACCGGCAACGCCCCCAGAGTGGCCGCCAAGGCAACGCAAAGCATCGGTTGGATTAACATCGTTCTCATTTCATCTTCCTTTCAATTCCACTGTTAAAATTTCGCGCGGATCTCCACTGGAGTTTCCGGCATGAAAAAACCAAAACTAATCCAAGGTATACTTGACCGGCTCAACGGTTCCGTCGTCGCGGAATGTCATTTTATCAAAGCAGGCCGATCGACGGTGGGCGCTGCCGTTATTCACATCGCCGCGATGATAGAAGAAATACCACTCGCCGTTGAATTCAATGGCCGACGCATGATTGGGAGAGGTCGGCGAGTTAGACGCGAGCAACCCTTTAAACTCGGCATATTCCGGCAGTGGCGCATCCGCCATCCAGTATTTCGTGACACCACCCACCCGGGCATGGAAATAGTATTTCCCATTGCGTTTAAACACATGCACCGCCTCGTTGACCGGCTCGTGCGTCAGACGGACCCATGGGCCGTCCAGCTCGATCATATTCGGCTTGAGCTTCGCGCCATAGATATAGGCCTTCGGCCTCCCTTTCTTCGTGAGTGCTTTGCTTTCCTCAAAGGGCACCTTGTGATCGTTGCCGTAAATATAGGCCTGCCCATCATCATCCACAAAAACAGCTGGATCGAAGATGGTGGCCATCGAGTTCGTTACAGCCGTTTCCCAAGGGCCTACCGGCGTTCTGCTTTTTGCCACACCAACGTAGGTTTTATTGTAGGGGAAATAATAGTAATACCAGCCGTCCTTATAGGCGGCATCCGGCGCGTTCATCTGGCCGTCGGCATACTCGAAACCCTTATCCGTGCGCGGTCGAAGCACTACGCCATGATTAATCCAGGTCTTGAGATCAGAAGACTCAAGCACCGAATAATCCTGCATGGTCGAGTAGCTCGTCGCCCCCTCAACGTCACGGGAACAGTAGACATACACCTTACCGTTAAAAACCTCCGCCGCCGGATCAGGCGTATAGATAAAGTCCGGATCGCCTTTTTTCAGGATCGGATTACCTGCGGACGCGACGATTGCTCCGGCAAAGATCGATCCCAGCGTGATTACTCTCAACATGGTTTCCATCGTTTTCCTTTCTTAATTTTTAAAATCATTCTCATTGAATCCAACGAACCCGGTAGAACCCGGCGCTGTTGGTCATGGGAACCGACACTTCGACCGGCGAAGTTTGCAACGACTCGATATCCGTCACGGCCTGCCAGCTGTTGGAGCCGGACAGCTCCTCTGTATACTCCAAACCAACTTATCTTGATTCTTGAGACATGACCCCGCCACCTTTTCGGCTTATCTATTTTTCTTTGTTCTAGCTGAAGAGAACAATGCAGGATCGGGCTTGGCCGGCAATGTCGCTTTCCAGGCTTCGAGTTTTTTAACCAGCTCGTCTGCCACCTCGGGATACTCGGTCTTAAGATCCGTTTTTTCATAGGGATCACGACTCATGTCATAGAGTTCAATCTGACTGGAGTCCAGGTTGGCGAGAAGCTTCCAGTTTCTATCCCAAATGGCGTAGTTTCCACTGCTAAACTCCTTGCTACCTTTCGTCTGCCTCTTCCAGAAAAGCGGATTATCGCGCTGCGGGGATGGTTCACCCAGCAAAGTGGCCAGTTGGCTAATTCCGTCGGGCTGGTAATCTGCAGGCAAGACCACTCCTGCAGCTTCACAAAAGGTAGGCAGAAGATCCACTGCAGAGATCCAGGAGGTCTCGTCTATGGCACCGGAAGGAATCCTGCCGGGCCAACGGGCAAGAAACGGGATTCCAATACCGCCCTGCGTCAGCGAGCCCTTGCGCCCTTTACGGCCACCGGTCGTCCCTACACTTGCTCCATGGTCAAAACCCTCTCCTGTTGCGGAACCAACCATCAATTTAAGCGGTCCGGCGCGGCCTCCACCGGCGGGGCCGTTGTCTGAACTAAAGATCACCAGGGTATTCTCGCTCACCCCCAAACGGTCGATTGTATCCAGCACGGTGCCGATTCGGTCATCCGCATGCGACAGCACCGAGGCATAGACATTATGCGCCGGCTCCAGGTCAGGAAATCGTGCACGGTATTCCGGCAGGGTGTGAAAGGGCGTGTGCGGTTCATGAATCCAAAGGTTAATGAAAAACGGTTTGCCGGCTTCATGACTTTTTTCAATAAAGGCGATAGCATTTTTGGCATCTTCATGAACCGGCATTTGCTCGCCGGAACAGTTGTAGGCGCCATAGGTATCGTAACCGTATTCAGCAGGTGACGGTGAATCCGGAACCGTATCATTGGACAAGTGCCATTTGCCGAAGTGCGCCGTGGCATAACCCGCACTTTGCAGCAGCCTCGGAAGCATCGGGAGATTGGGATCCACCCAATCCGGCATATTGCGAGCCGCATTGGCGTTCGGCGCGGAAAAATGGCCCGTTACAGCATGCCGAGCAGGGAAATGCCCGGTCATCACAGCCGTCCGGCTGGGAGAACAGACGCCGCTCGACACGGTAAAACAGTGAAAGTCTGTCCCCTCCTCCGCTAAGCGGTCGATATTGGGCGTTTTAATATAGGGATGATCATGGCAGGACAGGTCTCCCCATCCCCAGTCATCGGCGAAGATAAAAAGAATGTTGGGCCGTTCGGGGGCAGCACCTAAACTCGTGATGCCAATGAGGCCGATAGACAAAAAACTAATAAAGGTCGTCTTCATATACCGATTCCATTTCCCCGACCTAGCGGGTAACAAGCTCCAAACAAACAACACTGGCAATGGGATCAGGTGCAACCTGCGGGAGATCGACTGAAATGCTGTTCCCATTCTGAGAAAACTTAAGCGGCTTGCGCTCTGGATCACTCAGAAGGTACGCTTTCGTCACCTCGTCACTCACGCCTTCTATCTCTAACTGCGAACCAGGCCACTTAAAAATATTCAGGTAAATTTTGGCCGGCTGCTGCTTCGAGGCGGGCCGCTCGGTCGCCAGCCAGGCAACGTCCGGCTCCGGCTTGACAAGGCGTTTTCCCTGTTTAACCGCCGGGAACGTCTTCACCTTCTTCAACGAACTGGCCCGGGCTCCGTAGATCGACTCCCCGTTCACGCTCAGCCACGCGCCCGCTTCACGAACACTATTCACCGCCTCGGCCGGCAGCACACCTTCTGCGGTGGGGCCGAAGTTGAGCAGAAAGTTGCCGTCCATATTCACGACACGGGTCAGCATGAGGATAATGGTCTTTGCATCTTTCCATTTGTGGTCATCGGCCGTGAATCCCCAGGAATGGTTCAGGGTCATGCAGGTCTCCCAATCGCGCCAGATGGCCTCCTCCGGGATCTCGCGGTCGCGGTAGGTCAGGTAATCAACGCCGAGTTCGCGCAATAAGCCCAATTCTTTCTCATTCAAAACAGATGTTTTCGGGCCGCTAAACTTGAGTCGACTGTTCACGATCATGTCCGGATTCAAACCGCGCACCATGGTCATCATCTCCCCGCAATAGTCATCGGTCATCCCGGACGGCATATCAAACCAGATCACAGCCGGGTCATACCGCTCAATGAGCTCTTTGACCTGCGGAATCGATATGTCCCGAAAGTAGGATGCGAAGTTCCCTTTCTGGGCCGGATCCCAGGCACCGCCACGCGGGACTCTTCCTCCAGGATGATACCAATCAAAGGCCTGGGAATAATAGATACCAAACTTAATGCCGGCCTTCTTGCACTCTTCGGAAAGAGCTTTCAACGGATCTTTTTTATAGGGAGTCGCATCGACAATATTATAAGGGCTGATCTCAGATTCATACATCGCGAAACCATCATGATGCTTCGCTGTAATCACGATGTATTTCATCCCGGCTTCCTTAGCGACACGGATCCACTCGGCAGCATCAAATTCAGTCGGGTTAAAATCCTTGGCAAGGGCAGCATAGTCAGCGACAGGCCACTTTTCATCGATCATGACCCATTCGCCGCGCGCCGGCTCGGCATACAAACCCCAGTGGATGAACATGCCGTATTTTGCTTCACGCCACCACTGCATACGCTCTTCACAGGCCGCATCGCCGGCTTTCTCGATGGAACCGTTGAGCTCAGCCTGCGTTGCAGGAGCCTTAATGTCCGGCTCACCTTCTTTCAGGATCGGATTTCCGCCCATTGCCGCTGGAATCACCAGCAGCCCGAATACGCCAACCCAACTTATCTTGTAGATCATATTTTTCATTTCTTCTCCTTTGCAAATGTTAAGGCAGCGCAGGCAAGGTGGCCTTCCACGCTGCGAGTGCTTTCAGCATCCGATCAACCCGTTCCGGATGGTCTTCAACAAGATTTTCCTGCTGTCCCCGATCTTTACTTACGTCGTAAAGCTCGATCTTTTTATCATCCATCAGCAGCGTCCAGGATCCTTCCCTAATCCCAAATCGGGGCCAATTTTCATTGTGGGAAGTCCCAGCCCAATGCCAGAAGAGAGGTTTCGTACGTTCAAGCTTCTGCCCCCTCAATGCAGGAAGCACATTTATCCCATCGGGGTCGAATCCTGAGGGCAACGCCTGCCCAGCAGCAGCGAGGAAGGTCGGCAACATATCCACACCGCCAAGCAACGTTTCCTCATCCACCCTTCCAGCCGGAACCGTTCCAGGCCACCGAGCAATAAAGGGCACGCAAACCCCACCCATAAACAGACTACGTTTTCGGCCCTTCATTCCTCCTGTAACCCCCACACTGTACTCCAAATGGGTATTCAAGCTCTCCGGACCATTGTCGCTGGAGAAGATAATCAGCGTGTTTTCGTCAATGCCTGCAGCCTCAACGGCATCCAGAATACGCCCAACCTGCTTATCCATTCGCGTTACCGCGGAATAGTACGTTTGCTGTGGTTCGGCGACAACGGGATAAGGTTTTCGGTCTTCCTCGGTTGCCGTAATGACGTGGTGAGTTTCATGCAGCCACAGGTTGATCAAAAACGGCTGATCCCCCGAATCCTTGATAAAGCGAATGGCGTGCTCAGTGGCAGCCACACTTAAAAATGAGCTCGCCTCCCCTTTGGACCGGTCTATTACACTACCCGTGAACACATGTCTACCAGGCCCCACCCATACAGCAGCGTCATCATATCCGTAGACTGACGGCAACGGTGCATTCTTAACCTTTCCTCCGGAAAGATGCCACTTGCCATAATGCGCAGTTCGATAGCCGGCATCTTTCAAGAGTTGAGGCAGCAAGGGTACATCCGTGGGTAACCAGTCCGGCATCCCGCGTTCTACGTTCTGCTCATGCGTTGCAAAGTGTTGGAATACGCCCAGGCGCGAGGGATACTGTCCTGTTAGAATGCCCGCTCGGCTAGGCGAACAAACAGGACTCGCCACCATAAACTGATGAAAATCGGTTCCTTCACGAGCCAATCGATCCAGATGCGGAGTTTTAATTTCAGGATGCCCGTGACATGCAAGATCACCCCACCCAAGGTCATCACAATAAATAAAAATAATATTGGGTTTGGGCGCCGCAGTGACCGCTGACACCAAACAGAACAACCCAATGTGCATAATCCATTGCAACTTCATCTTAATAATCTCTTCCTTGATCGCTTTGCACACACGACTCGCGCCATGCGCTCAGCTGTTTTGACATTTCGGCCACCTTTTCCGGGTGAGCGGCTGCAATATTGTTTTTCTCCGAAGGATCATTCAGCAGGTCATACAGCTCCCAGGTTTTTCCGGCGTCTTTACTGTAGAGCTTGTGTTGCTGCGTATTCCACGCGAGTTGCTTCTGCGATTCAAAACCAATCGGCTTTTCACGTTCGGTTTTTTCGCCCGTAAGTACCGGAAGCAACGAGATCCCGTCGAGCGGACGTTCGCCAACATACTCAACATTCAGTGCGTCCAGAATGGTCGGCAGATAATCACTGGTGACCGCCGGAAACTCGGTTTTGGCATCGGCAGTGACGCGGGCGGGCCATTCCAGCAGGCCGCTCACACGAACACCACCTTCATACAGAGAGCGCTTTCCATCTCTGAACGGCCCGCAGGATCCCGGCGCGTGCCCCGGGGACACCGCCCCGTTATCCGAGCCGAACCACAACATGGTGTTATCCGAAACACCCGCTTCTTTTAGCACAGCACGCAGACGACCGACCTGCTCATCCATGGCGGTAACGCAGCCGTAGTAGTTCTTTTTATAATCGTCATACTGCGAATACATCGCGGCATACTCCGGCCCGGCCACCACCGGCAGGTGCGGAGTATGGAACCAGACAATCGCAAAAAACGGTTTGCCGTCCTTCGCCGCCTTTTCAACAAACGGCACCACACGATCCATAATCACGCGCGAATCGTCGCCTTCGAGGTTGTCGCGAACAACCTCCCCCGTCTCGTTCCAGTAATGAGTCCCGTATTCCTGTGCGGTCGATTTATCCTCAATAAAGTTCCAGCCTTTATGCTCCGCACCGGAAGCCGGATTAAGCATCGGGTCCCAGGTCGGCACCTTGGATTCAGTGGAAAAACAGATCTCGAAACCATGTTGCCACGGTGGACGAAAATCTTTTGTATTGCCCGGCCGCCCGCGGTTGGCATCCCTCATTTCGGTGGTCAGCGTGCCAAGGTGCCATTTACCAAAATGTCCGGTTCGGTATCCCTGCGTCTGCAATAGTTCGGCAAGGGTCAACTCTTCGGATTTCATGTGACCCGTGTTCGCAAAATAGATGCCGTAACGAAACGGATGACGCCCCGTCAGGCACGAACCACGCGTCGGGCTGCAAACCGGCGACGATGCATAAAAACGATTAAACTGCATACCGGCCGCAGCCATCGC
>JAROAZ010000047.1 GCA_029432775.1 Pontiellaceae bacterium B12227
CCGGAACTTGCGCGACGGAAGCGTCAAATACAATGACATTCGACTTAAGACAGCCGGAGGTTTTAATCTCCTAAGCCTGCGTCTGGTTCCAACGGACAATTCATCGGGCCTTCCCGACTGGTTGCAAAGATGGAACCCCGATACGGCGAGCTGGACGAACGTGGTCGAGATCTTTCAAAATTCACCGGCCATACCCAACGAGATCGACATGCAGACCCTTCAGGTCGGCATGGACGCGGATGGATTCGGCCTGTTTCTTGATGGAAGTAACCTCGTGGGCAACCTGAGCTATGAGTATCCCGGGACGACGCTCCAATCCTTCAGGCTATCATCACCCGACACGGCGTCGGGTGTTTGGTACGATGATATCAGCATTGTTGCACTCCAAAACACGAACGCCCCCCCTGTGGATCCATATATCGACTGGACAATTGAAATGGGGTTGGATGAAACCAATAACGGCCAAGGCGACGACCCGGATGGAGACGGCAACGACAACCTCATGGAATACGCCGTCGGAGGCGATCCGTTGGTAGTGGACAAAGCCGCCCTTCTAGCCAACGACGGGGCGTTCTTCTACCATATCCACAAGGAACGCACCGACGATGCAAACCTTACATACACCGTTGAGCTGGACGACAATCTGGTTGCCTCGGATTGGGGGACTGCAGGAATCACCAACGTCGGAGAGTCCGCTTTAGTAGACAACTACAAAACTGTAACCAACCGTACCGATCTGAACAACCAGGAATTCATCAAGCTTTCGGTGGAAAAGAACTAACTTAGGTTATCAATATTAAACGACAGGATCCACGGAACCGAATTACATTCCGTGATCCTGTTGCTCCATGTTTCGATGGAAAAAATAGAATGTGATCGTTTGCTTGATCTGCATCTGGAGCTGTATGCATCCGAAGCGGTGTGCTTGTGAATGAGGAGTGGAAGATGAATAACAGTATTTATAAAGCGGGCGTTGCGGCGTTGCTGGCAGGTCTTAGTGCAATAGCAGAACCTTCGCCCAATATTCTGGTGGTTCTGGTTGATGATATGGGCTATTCGGATCTGGGGTGTTTCGGCTCCTGCATCGAGACTCCGACCATTGACCGGCTGGCGTCGGAGGGGTTGACCCTGACGCAGTTTTACAACACCGCGCGCTGCATGCCGAGCCGGGCGTCGCTGCTGACCGGTCTCTATCCGCAAAACGCCGGTATGGGGTATATGGCCGAGCCGCTCGATGAGCTGTCCTATCAGGGACACATGAGCCATAACAATGTGACCATCGCCGAGGCGCTGAAGTCGGCCGGCTACTGGACGATGCATTCCGGGAAGTGGCATGTGGCACATACACTTCGCGATAAGGATCAGGCACCTTGTCGGCGGGGATTTGATCGCAGCTTTTTGCGAAGCTTTCAGGTGAATTATTTCAATCCTCCCTGGCTGGCCATGAATTTCACCGGCGAAAAATCGCAGTGCAAATCCAAGGAGGAGCTGGGGTTCGACGATTCATTTTACCTGACGGATGCGGAGGCGGATGTTGCAATCGACTTGCTTGAAGAATGGAAATCGGAGCAGGCTGCGAAACCGTTTTTCATGTATCTGGCATTTGATGCGCCGCACTGGCCGATGCACGCCCGACCGGAAGACATTGCCAAGTACCGCTGGAAAAAGGACAAGTTCAGGCGCGGGTGGGACGAGGTACGCGAGCGTCGCTTCAAGGCGATGCAGAAGCTGAAGATTGTTGATTCGTCCTGGACGCTTCCACCGCGGGATCCGGCCCTGCCGGCATGGGATGACATTCCGGGAGATTCCAGTAACGGCTGGGACGGGGTCCCGATGGATCAGTATGACAAGGATGACTGGGACCTGAAGATGGCGGTCTATGCAGCGATGGTAGACCGGATGGATCAAAAACTCGGCGATGTGATTGACTGGCTGGAGAACGCGGGGGTTCGCGATGACACGCTGATCCTGTTTATGGCCGACAACGGCGGGTGTCCGGAGGATATCGGCAGGAATGATCGCAAAGAGGTTGGAACTCCTGAATCGTACCAGGGTTGTTTTATGCCGTGGGCTCAGGTTCAGAATACTCCGTTTCGCATGTATAAGCACTGGGTTCATGAGGGGGGGATTGCAACACCCTGTATTGTCAACTGGCCGGCCGGAATGGATGCGCGGGTGAAGGGAACGCTGAACCGGACGCCGGGGCATTTAGTGGATGTGATGGCAACCTGCCTGGACGTCGCGGGCGTGACCGTTCCGGATGTATTTGAACGCGAAGGGCAGACACACCGAGTGCAGCCTCCTGACGGAGAAAGTCTGCTGCCGTTGCTGAACGGCGGGGCACTGCCTAAACGGTCGCTGTTTTTTGAACACGAGGGAAACCGTGCAGTCCGCAACGGCGACTGGAAGCTGGTTTCGCGGTACGATCGGGATGGGCAGCTGTATGACCATTACGGCTTCCCGGCCGAGCCGCGGGCGGTGGAATGGGAACTCTACAATCTGAAGGAAGACCGGACCGAAACAAAGGATCTGTCTTCCACGTGTCCGGAGATTGCCGAGCGGCTTGAAAGGGAATACCAGACATGGGCCGCACAGAGCGGTGCTCGGCCCTGGAGCGAGCTGGAGCCGGTGTTTAATCTGCAGGTGGCCGAGCGCAGGGATATCCTCAAGTATGAACAGGCATTTGAGCGCGATATGGAACCGGGCGCGGTGGGTCGCGGATCACGGTGTTTTGAAAAGAACGGATTAAGCGCGCTTGAAGCTGATCCGGTTGATTGCCGAAATGCGCTGACGCTGTCCATGTGGGTGCGTTTCGAGGAGATTCCGGCTCCGGGGCGGGACTGCTATCTGCTGGGGCAGATGGAGTGGCCGCGTGCGGGGTTCCATTTGCATTGCCGCGATGGACAGTGGATTTTCAATCTGCTGAGTTCGGATGCAATCCGTGCGGTGAAGTATGCGCGGCCGGTGGTTCAGGGCGAATGGGTTCATCTGGGTGCAACCTGGGATGGTCGGATCGCACGGCTTTATCTGAATGGCGAAGAGGTCCAGTCGGCTGTTGTTCCGTATATGGCCCCGTCGGATGCGCAACTTCGAATCGGCGGAAACGGTCACAACAAAGGAGTCGGCGGGCTTGTTGATGCGGTGCGCATCTACAATACCGCATTGAGTCCGGAAATAGTCCGGGGCCTGTACCGGCAGGGCAACGGTCCGCGTTTTACAACGGACTTCGAACGGGTGACTCCACGCTTTGCTCCCGGAGATTCTTTCGGCTCTGTCTGCTCATCCGTATTTCTTCCCTCGAAACTTGCCGAAGGGTCTAGTGTTGTTTGGCGTTCATCCTATCCGGAGATTTTGGATGATGATGGCCGGCTGGTCTGCCGTCCTGCGGAGGATCGGCAGGTTGAGCTGACTGCAACGGTGCGGCTGCACGATATGGAGAAGAGCAAAAAGTTTACCGTGATGGTCTGCGGGCAGGCGCACTAACTCGAATTTCGGTGAGAAATTCGGGAAGTACGAAGCACGAAAGACCCGAGCACGAAACAAAACTTAATGTTTAAAGGCTCAAAATCAGGTTCTTCTCGGAAGAGCGTTTTTTATTTGAGGCGACATGAGAGTCATTAGGAAAAAAGTAAAAGGTGTGGCACGGGGAGCCCTAAGCGGGTTTGTGATCAGCCTGCTGGTACATGCGGCGGCAATGGTGCTGGCGGCGATGGCTGTCGCGGCGGAAAAGCCCAATGTAGTCATGATTTTTATCGATGACATGGGCTATGGCGATGTGGGTGCGTTTGGCAATACCGCCGTGCCGACTCCGAATATGGACCGGCTGGCAAAGGAGGGGATGAAGTTTACCAACTTTTATGTGAACTCGCCGATCTGTTCGGCTTCGCGGGTCGCGTTGACGACCGGGCTTTATCCGCAGCGCGAGCGCATTCACTCCTATTTTCACAGCCGCAAGAGCAACCGCAACCGTAAAATGCCGGACTGGCTGCCGTCCGAACGGTTTACCTATGCAAAGCTGCTTAAACAAAATGGATATGCCACGGCCCACTTCGGGAAATGGCACATGGGCGGGGGGCGCGATGTGGGTGACGCACCGCTGCCGCAAGCCTATGGATATGACGAGGCGCTGGTTTCGTTCGAAGGGCTGGGCGAGCGCATCATCTGGAACAATGACCACCTGCGCAGCCAGAGCCGCAAGCTCGGACGCGGAAAGATCCACGATCTCCCCAAGCACAAGACCACGGAAACCTATGTGGACCGCGCAATCGACTTCATGAAACGAAACAAGGACAAGCCGTTTCTAGTGAATGTTTTTCCGAACGATGTGCATGACCCGCACCAGCCCTCGAGTGAGCAACTAGCGAAGTGGAAGAACGATTCCAGGAATCGCTTTGATGAACAGTTTTTCGCGGTGCTCGATGAAATGGATCGCCAGATCGGTCGTCTGCTGAAGGCCATTGATGACCAGGAATTGACGGAGAACACCATCGTCATTTTCACGAGCGATAACGGTCCGACGGATTGGCGACACTATTATGATAAAAATGTGGAGCCGCCCGGGTTTACCGGCCCGCTCTTCGGCCGTAAATGGAGCCTCTATGAAGGCGGCATCCGCATGCCCTTCATGATTCGCTGGCCGGGCCATGTTCCTGCCGGGAAAGTCGATAATACGACGGTAATGGCCGCCATGGATCTGCTTCCAAGTATTGGAACCCTGACCGGTTCCGAAATTCCTGTCGGCACAGAGCTTGATGGAACAGATATATCGAAAGCCCTGCTTGGAAAGTCGATGGAACGATCTTCGCCGTTGTTCTGGGAATATGGCGTGCACGGCAGCATTATGCCGGGCAAGCCGGAACACGTGAGTCCGAAGCTGGCGGTGCGGGATGGTGATTGGAAATTGTTGATGAATCCAAACCAGAGCCAAGTAAAGCTGTTTAACCTGAAATTCGACATTGGTGAAAAGGAAAATCTTGCCGATGTGCATCCGGAACGAACAGTCGCCATGAAGAAGGAGCTTGCGGACTGGTGGCAGGGAATGAATGCCTGCTACGAAGGATATTAAGGACTCTTGAATATGGGCATGATTAAATCCAGCATGGTCGCGTTGTTTTGCATGGCGGGGAGTGTTTTTGCTGCGGGCATCGAGTGGGACGCCTCAACGCTTCGGCTCGTGGCAGCCGGAGGCAATTATGCCCGCATTATTCGCCTGCATTCGGGAGAACTCCTTTGCTGCTATGAGCGAGGGGGGGCATGCCGGGTTATTCGAAGCCGGGACAACGGCAACAGCTGGGCTGATGAAGTCATGGTGACAGACTATGCGTATGGCGGCGCTGCCAATCCCGAACTGTGCCAGTTGAATGATGGACGTGTTCTGTTGTGCTATAACGAACGCCCCTCAAAAACAAAAAAAGGGCCTCGCTATTCCATTATGATGAAAGTGAGTTCGGATCAGGGCAAAACGTGGGGGAAGGCCAATCGCATTTTTGAGGCCGGCAACACCTTCCAGACCGGCTGCTGGGAGCCGGTCGTCCTCCAGTATCCCGATGGCGAGGTCCAGATCTTTTTTGCCAACGAAAAATCCTATAAGGAAAGCGGTGAACAGGAAATCTCCATGGTCTCAACGCGCAAACCTTCCAAGGTCTGGACGGTTTCGTTTCGGGAAAATGCCCGCGATGGCATGCCGGTTCCGTGCCTGCTGAATGACGGGGAAACGGTGGCCATGGTGATTGAGGACAGTAAGTGGAATGACCAGCCCGGAAAAATGAAACCGGTGATTCTTTTCTCGACCGTGGAGCAGCGTTGGAAGGAAGGGGCTGTTCCCGGCAGCAGTCCGCGCAGGCAGTATGCCCTGAAAGAACCATTGCCTGAACAGACGTATCTGGGAGCTCCGTATCTCGTTCAAATGCCATCGGGCCCGACCGTGCTTTCCGCTGCACTGGGAAACGGCGATAAAAGGCCGCAGATGGCGGTGTTTACCGGCAACGAGCGGGCACGGGATTTTGAAAACAGGTCCAAGCCATTTGCGATGAACGGCACGGAGCCGAATTGGTGGAATTCACTTTTTGTGAAGGATGAAAATACCGTCACGGCGGTTTCCAACACCATGATTAACGGGCAGCGGGGCATTTGGATTATTGATGGAAAGATTAAGTAGAACAAGGAGTCGATTTAGAATGAAAAAATCAATGATAATGGGGTTGGGTATTTTGACATGCCTTGTGGCCGGAGCCGGGACGGAAGGCATCCTCTTTAAAGGGGCGGCGAAAGAAAGTTTCAACTTTACCGGAGATGGGCAGTGGGAGTCCGCCGGAGGGATGCATTCGGTTCGGGGCGGAAACGAATCTTTCGCGTATGTCGATTCGCTTTCGCTGCGGGATTTTGAGCTGGAGGTGGATATCCGGATCGACGGGGAAAAGGGACAGGCGGGGATTGTTTTTCGCGCCGAACCATCCGGAGAGAAGGTGCCGGGATACTATGTCGGGCTGCATGCCGGGGTGAACCATGTGATGTGGGGGAAGATGGATCAGGGATGGAGCGATGTTTCACGGAAGGTCTCCGAAGTGAAGGCCGGCGAGTGGTATCGCTTGCGCCTCAGGGTTGCCGGTGATTCGGTGACTGCCTACGTCAATGATTTCCGGCTGGGAGCGGAAAGTGCCCCGACCATTTCCGGCCGTGATGCACGTTTTGAAAAGGGAGCCATTGCTTTACGCAAGATGGGCAGGGGCGCCGATTTCCGGAACCTGGTGGTTCGGGAGCTTCGTCCGACGGAACCCCTGCTCGCCTACACCAATCCGGTGCAGGCCGCCTGCGCGGATCCGGTGGTGCTGCTGCACAACGGCACCTACTATGCCTATTGCACCTACACGCCCGACTTCCCGGATATGGTCAAGGGCATTCGGCTGTATACCTCGCCCGATCTGGTTCACTGGACGGATAAGGGCTATGTCCTGAAGAATGAAGACAGCTGGGGAGAGTCCCGCTTCTGGGCGCCCGATATCGTGGAGAAGGAGGGTACGTTCTATCTCTACTATGCGGCGGACGAGCGCATCTGCGTCGCTACGGCCCGGACGCCGGAGGGACCGTTTGTTCAGAACGTGCGCCAGCCGATGCAGCCGGATACGATCCGCATCGATGCCCATATTCTGCAGGATGATGACGGGCAGAACTATATCTATTATGTTCACTTTAACGACGGCAACGAAATCTGGGGCGGCAAGCTCAACGATGACATGCTTACGGTGGATGAGGATTCGCTGCGCCTGATGGTCCGGCCCGATCAGCTCTGGGAGCGGCACATGGGGAATGTTGCGGAAGGTCCCGAAGTGATTAAGCACAAAGGGATTTATTATCTGACCTACTCCGGAAGTCATTTTGAGAGTCCGCATTATGCCGTGGGCTATGCCACATCCGATTCTCCGCTGGGACCGTGGAAAAAGTATGAACACAACCCCATCATGAAATCAACGGAGGAGGCGCACGGCACCGCGCACCATTGCCTCACCACTTCGCCCGACGGCAAGGAAATGTTTATTGTTTATCATCGGCATTGCAGTCTCACCGAGACCGAGCCCCGCGGGATGGCGATCGACCGCATCAGGTTTGTGCCGCAGGAAAACGGCCCGGACGTGCTGAAGGCGGATGGCCCGACCACGGCGCAGCAGTCGATGCCGTCGGGTTCGGTTCGCGAACCGGCGGGATGGAACGCCGTACCGGAAAAATGAAGTGGATTTCATTAAACAGATCACCCGATAGGTAGAGGTCGCGGAGATGAAACGGAGAATGGGGAAACAATTTTGATGAATAAATTTAAAGTTGTGCTGGCGGCATTCAGTTTGTCGGTGTTGGCTGCTGACGCTGCAGAGAAACCCAATATCATCATCGTGATGGTGGACGATATGGGCTACTCCGATATCGGATGTTATGGGGGAGAAATCGAGACGCCGAACATCGACCGGCTTGCATCTGAGGGCGTCCGCTTCTCGCGTTTTTATAACGGTTCCCGCTGTTGTCCGACCCGCGCCAGCTTGATGACCGGTCTGCATTCGCACTTGACGGGCATCGGCCATATGACCAATCCGCCGAATAGCAAGGGACACGATGCCGGTGAGGAGTTTCCGAACTATCGCGGGTTCCTGAATCGAGAGTGCGTGACGATCGCCGAGGCACTCAAGCCCGCGGGCTATGCGACGCTGATGGCTGGGAAATGGCATTTGGGCTTTAACGACAAGGATCGATGGCCGCTGCAACGCGGCTTTGAAAAGTTCTATGGCTGCATCTCTGGAGCAACGCGCTTTTTTTATCCCATCGAACCGCGCCATATGACCATCGGCAACGAGACCGATACGGAAATGAAAAGTACGACCGATCGTCCATTCTACACCACGGACGCGTTTACCGACCATGCCATTCGTTTCATCGAGGAAGAAAAGCAGGGACAAGACCGCCCGTTCTTTCTCTATCTCGCCTACACCGCGCCGCATTGGCCGCATCAGGCACACGAGCAGGATATCGATAAATACCGCGGCAAATATATGATCGGCTGGGATAAACTCCGAGAGCAACGCTATCAACGCCAGATTGAATTGGGCCTGATTGATCCCAGGTGGGAACTTTCGCCACGCGCGGTGAATGTTCCGGCCTGGGATACGCTCACTGCGGCGAAGCAGAAGGAAATGGACCTGCGCATGGCGGTTTATGCGGCCATGATCGATCGAGTGGATCAGAATGTCGGCAAACTGATGAAGGCGTTGGCCGCGCAGGGAAAAGCCGAAAATACACTGCTGCTGTTTTTGTCGGATAACGGCGCGTGCGCGGAAGGACCGGTGCTTGGGCGCGGCGCGATCATGGATCCCGAAAAGCGGAATCAGGAACATGCAAATAATTATGGCGAAGCCTGGGCGAATGTATCCAGTACCCCCTTCCGGCTATACAAGCACTACACCCACGAGGGTGGGGCGGCCACGCCCTTCTTTATGAACTGGCCAGCGCAGATTAAGCCGCAATCCGGGTGGTACGAATCTCCGGCACAGCTCATTGATGTGATGCCGACGCTGTTGAATCTCGCGGGTGCTGACTATCCCACACAGTTTGCCGGTAATGAACTTCATCCGTTGCGCGGGGTATCGCTCGAACCTGCATTTTCCGGAAAGCTGATTACGCGTTCCGCCCCGATGTTTTCCGAGCATGAAGACAATGCGTTTATCATGAATGGCGACTGGAAACTGGTGGGAAAAGGCGTCTCTTCTCCAAAGGGACCTGAAGAAAATTTATGGGAACTCTATAATCTGGCGGTCGACCGCACCGAATTGAACAACCTCGTGAAGCAGCAACCTGAACGGGCGCAAGAAATGATGGATCAGTGGGATACGTGGTCAAAAGAAGACAAGGTTTATCCCAAACCCGCTGAAAAATAGGAAATGGACAAAGCAAAGAAAAAATAACCAGGAGAGAATGACATGAAGAAAAATATGGGTGTTGTTGGAGCTGTCATGGTCGGGTTGCTTGCGGGGTGTGCATCGGTGAAGACCGCCGACTTTGATGAAATCAAATTGTACACGTTGAAGAACAAGGCCGGCACCACGGTCAAGGTTACCAACTATGGCGCAACGGTCACCTCCATCGTCACGGCCGACCGCGACGGCAATCTGGCTGATATCGCCCTGGGCTATAACGATGTATCCGGCTACATGAATGCCGTCGATAAACCCTATTTCGGTTCTGTTGTCGGCCGTTACGGTAATCGTATTGCCAAGGGAAAGTTTTCCATTGATGGTCAGGAGTATACGCTGGCAACAAACAACGGCGAAAATCACCTGCATGGCGGCGTGATTGGTTTCGACAAGGTCGTCTGGGATGCCGAAATCGTGGGCAAGAATGCGGTCAAGTTCTCCTATCTCGCCAAGGACGGGGAAGAAGGCTACCCAGGCAACCTCCAGATTGCTGTCACTTATACGCTGACGGAAGAGAGTGAGCTGAAAATCGACTATCTGGCCACGACGGATAAAAAGACGCCGGTCAACCTGACCAACCACACCTATTTCAACCTGAAGGGTGAAGGGGAGGGCACCATTTTGGATCACGAACTAATGATCAACGCCAAGGCAACCACTCCCGTGGACAGCGGCCTGATCCCGACCGGTGAAATTACGCCGGTGAATGGAACGCCATTCGACTTCACCTCCGCCAAAGCGATTGGTCGTGATATCAGCAAGAAGGACCGGCAGCTGGAGTACGGCCTGGGCTATGACCATAACTTTGTTTTGGACAAGGGCGGCAAAGACGGGCAGATGACTCTCGCGGCAACCGTCTATGAACCGACCTCCGGCCGTTTCATGGAAGTATTCACGGAAGAGCCCGGCATCCAGTTTTATTGCGGGAATTTCCTCGCCGGAAACCTCAAGGGCAAGGCGGGTAAAACCTATGTGCATCGCGGCGGTTTCTGCCTCGAAACCCAGCACTATCCCGACAGCCCGAACCAGCCCGCTTTCCCGTCCACCATTCTGGCACCGGGCGAAGAATATAAAACCGGCACCATCTACAGGTTCGGTGTCAAATAGGGTGCTGCGTTGCGGTAGTGCCATGAAATGATGCCGCCGAGTCGTTGTTTTCGCTTGATCTCGACTGCAACTGCCGGTGGCGGGCGATATAGGGCGGTGCGAGACGATCCCTGCCACGTATAATACGTGACATGACAGGAGCGAACCTACGCGATACATTATTGTTCGGAAAAATAGCACTATCTACAGGTTGAGCTCCAAATAGACAGCTCCGATTGAAGAGGACCCGAAGTGAAGGAACAAAAAAGAAAACCATTTATCGTGTTGGCCCTGGTGATTGCAATCATGCTCGGCATGGATGCCGCCGCGGTGAACAACCCGATCAGCTATAATACAGAGATTACCGATTGTGATGTCATTAAGTACAATGGCGAATATTACATCACCGGAAACTGGCTTAGCGGCGATATGCTCCGCTCGCGCGATCTGGAGAGCTGGGGCGAACAGCGGCATATCTTCTCATGGAGCAATACCTGGTATACGGCCAATGACCCCGCGGAACCGGATCGAGACATCCATGCCGGTCATATCCGCTATCTGAACGGGACGTTCCACTTCTACACCCAGTTGGGAAACAAGATCACCCATGCCGTCAGCGACAAGGTCTGGGGCCCCTATGTCGAGGCGAGCGATTCCGGGTTTACGCAACATATTGATGCCGAATCGTTCCTGGATGATGACGGAAGCCTCTATTTCTATACCACGCGTTGGAGTGGCACCGGCGAGAACTACAACTATGTCCAGACGATGAGTGATGCGTGGACGCTGACCGGTAGTCCCACCTATCAGATTTCTGCATCTTTGGACTGGGAATTAAGCAGTGCTAATGGCATCAATGAAGGTCCCAAGGTCATCAAATACCGCAACCAGTACTACATGCTGTACGCGGCGAACACCACGAGCAATCCCGACTATTCCATCGGTTGCGTTCAGTCGGATACCCCGACGGGATTCAGCAACGCGCTCAAATATTCGGAACCGGTCTGCGCTCGCGCCACCCCGGTCGAGGGCCGTGATGAAATCGCTTACATTGGGCAGCCCTGGGTCGTCGACGGTCCCAACGGCTTTGAAAAATGGATGGGTTATTTTGGGAAAACCGATTCCGACGGGCGCGTGCAGCGCATCGACCGCATGCATTTTTTCGACCGCACACTGTTTGTCGACGGTCCGACCGATCGCTACACCCCCGGCTACCACCCCGGGCCGGCCAAGCCGCAGCTGTTGAACCTCTTTCACGTCGCGGATGGTTCGCTTCCGGTGGCGGACTGGACTGAACAAACGACGGGCACATGGAGTATTGAAAACGAGGAGGCGCACCAGGGCGATCAGGATGCCTGGGCGCTCTGCACGGTCAACCGCGATGCCGCGGCCAACTATCTCATCGAAGCCAATGTCAAATTTACCGAGGCGCAGGATGCCGAAGACAAGGCCGGCATCCTCGCCTACTATGCGGACGCCAACAACTGGGTGATCGTCGGGCTGGACCGCAGCTCGGGCTATGGCGCGGACGGCTGGTATTGCCATGTCAAGGAAGGCGGTGTGAATACCATTTACGGTGGCGGCTATGCCGGAAGCATTGACTACAGCGTCTACCACAAGATTCGCGTCACAAAAAGCGCCGGACAGTTCGATATCCGGATCGACGATATGATCCCGCCCGGCCACTCCGCCATCTCGACCGCCTTAACCGGCGCCGGTCTGCCCGGCATCTATACCGACCATGCCGCCGCGGCGTTCGACGGCATTATCTACACCATCGGATGGGATGAATACGACAGCGGCATAAGCGGCTGGGGCGCGGCCGAGAGCGGCACCCCGTCAACAGGAAGCTGGAGCGTAGATACCAACGGGATCACCATGGCCGCCGGAACGGGCTACACCTTCAAGGGCGATCTCATGGCGGAATATGAGTTTGCCACGCAGGTCTACAAAGAGGGCTTAGTGGAAGGCTCCATGGGGATTTATGCCGTTGCGATCGATGACGATAACTATGTGACGGCGACCATTGACCTGGCCACCGATGAACTGGTGGTTGCCGGCCTGAAAGATGGCATTGCCCTGAGCGAGCTGCGGGTTAGCGTGGACGACAAGACGGATTATAATCTCCGGGCGGTCAAGCTGGCGGACCAGGTGATCTTCTTCGTGGATGGAGTGGAAATGCTCACCCTGAACAAAACATATGGCGCGGCTCAGGTTGGACTGTATGTTGAGGGCATGTCCGCCCGCTACAACGGTCTCATGGCCTATCGTACGGAGCCGGAAGTCCTGCCGGCCCCATGGACCGACGTAACGGATGTCGGAGCCGTGGGCTTCCCGGGAACCGCCGATTATCTCGACGAGACTCTTTACATGGAGGCCAGCGGCAGCGATATCTGGGGCACCGCGGATGAATTCACGTTTCTGCATGCAGGGGTCAGTGGCGATTGGGAGCTGTCCGCGCGGATCGTTAACAGAGATGAAAGCCACTACTGGGCAAAGGCCGGGCTGATGTTCCGGAACAACGTTGCGGACGACTCCGGCATGGTGATGCTCTGCGCAACCGGCACGGATGAAGGCATCGGGCGGGTTCAGTTGAACTGGCGGGAAGACGGAGGGTCTGCGGCCAATAGCGGCTCGATCACAAATCTGACCTATCCCATCTGGCTCAAGATCACGCGGGCAGAATCACTCGTTACCGGCTACTGTTCCACCAATGGGCTGGACTGGATGACGGTCGGTTCCGTAACGCCCGATCTCAACCTCAACGGACAGCTTGGATTCGGCCTGACGGCCAACAACAACGACCGTATTGCCACAGCGGTGTTTGATCGTATTGCACATGATGCTACTCTTACCACTTCTGCAGATGTCTATGCGGTGAATGGATCCGGCGAAATCCGTTCGTTCACGGGCGCCAGTTCCGGTTCAATTCCGATCGAAGGAAATACCTTCAGTGGCGGCTCGCTGGTGACCACGGTGGCTTCCTACGGCAGTTATCTTGGTTTCACGCAGGTGCCCGACGGCACGGTGTATGGTGTGAATGCCGCGGGTGGTGTCGACAGCTGGAGTTCGATTTATTCCTGGCTGGCCGGCGATTCGCCCACTGTGGAGAGTTCCGGTGTTTACGGTGCCGACGGCATCCATGGCTGCAGCTATGATGGGAACACCGGCGGATTTTACGTGGTCTATGAAGGCGGCGGGGTCGATGGCCATGTCGGCGAATACGCGACACTCAGCGATTTTATCAACAATGTAAACGCAACCGTCTCGGCCTCCGTGTATTCGGGCAATATTAACAACTGGTGGTATCCGGGGACGGATAGCGGCGGGAACTCGCGTTATTACCAGTCCACCGGCGGCGGCAACCTCCAAGGCCAGCTGACGCTGGCCGACTATATCGCTAATTCGGCCAACCGGACAGTTTACTCACCGAATGGATCATTTTCCGGCGTCGGGGCCGTGTTTGCTGCCACGGCAGTGATGTCGTCTCCGCCTGAGCTGCTGCCTCCGACCGATCTGGTGGCCACGGCAACTGCGAGTCAAGAGATCACCCTGACCTGGACTGCGGCAACAAATGCCCTGGGCTACAATATCTACCGTTCCACCACGAGCGGTTCGTACGGGGCTCCTTTCACCAATGTCAGCCCGGGCTCGGCGGTCAGCTTCACGGATAGCGGGTTGGAAAACTTTGCAACCTATTACTATAAAATGACCAGTGTCGCCCTTGCTGCGGATTCTGACGACAGCGAAGAAGTTTCCGTGCTGGTTCTGCAGGATCCTGCGGGCACCAATGCGCCGGCCGGACCGATCGTTGTGCTTACGGTTTCCGGATCGCGGATTTCACTCGATTGGCCGGACAACACGGAACCGGATTTCCAGGACTACGCGGTCTATCGCTCCGAAACCCCCGGTGCCGGAACCGGAGGGACGCTGCTCGCATCCGGTCTAACCCTTTCGGAATATCGCCAGAACGAATTGCCGGTCGGCGTGACCTACTACTACACAGTCATCGCGCAGGATGACAATGGTAACCAAGGGTTCGATGCCGAAGTAAGCGGAGCCGCAGTTGCGCCTCTGGCTTCGGACGAAGCCAACATCTACTTGATTGGGACTGCCGGCCAAATTTATGGCTTCGGCAGTTTTGACGGAGATGATGATATCAGTATTGTCGGGCAGGGTACCCTGGCCAACGGCATTCCGGTTGGGAGCCATTCCAATGGAACCTATCAGGGATTCGCGGCCGTGCCCTCCGGCGAAATCTACGGCATTGATGCCGCGGGTGAAGTGACGTCATGGAGCAGCCTCTCCAGTTTTGTAGCCGGCGATGCGCCTGCCGTGCTGTCATCCGGCGCGCCCTATTCGGGAAGCAGCGAGATCAACGACCTCGGTTTCGATCCCGATACCGGAGGGTTCTATGTGACCCGAGCCGCCGACCCATACTCTGGTGATCTGATTCGTTATCCGGATCTTGCTTCCCTGTTGGTCAACTCGATCGACTCGAATCTGGTAACGGCCGCTGCCCTGCCCGGAAACATGGTCAACATGTATTATCCCGGCGAAGATGCTCCAGGGAACTACAACGGCAATACAGCGGGAGCCAACTTCTTCTCCATCTCCGGTGCCGGGGCACTCGAAGGCTGGCAGACGGCGGCTGACATTTCCGGAGGCGTATATGCGGCTACGTACAGGCGCGGCACCTTTACTTCAGGCGGAACGATTGCCGGGGGCTTTGCCCTGGTCAACAGTGCTCCGGCGTCCGCCGTGGGCGATGCCACGGTGAGCCAACTTGATGCAACCACTCTGGAAATTGAATGGATGGCAGAACAACATGCCTTGTACAAGCTGCAGTCGAGGGATGACCTGTTGTCCGGGGATTGGGCAGATATCGAAGATTCAATCCTGTGGTCGACTTCAGATGCACCTGCCGTGCTTGATGCAACAATTTCTACGAACCAAGCTCAGTTCTTCCGGTTAATCAGTGAATAACATAATCAACGCCTGGTCAGCGGCATGCTGACCGGGCTGCTGAGCCACCCAGTCGTTGGATGTAGCGGGAGCAACATTTTCCGGCCATTATTATTCAACGACATAACGGCATGTAGCAGTGGAAAATGCCGGTTAATTCCAAACTCACGCTGAAACAGGATATGAAGGAATTACATTATGAGAAAAGACCGTTGTTCAAGCGTAATGGTCTCAGGTTTATCAGCTCTGTTTTTGCTGGGAACAGCTTCTTTTGCAAACGGGACGATAAATTCCGTGCCTTCCGGAGGGGCCGTCTTTTCCGAGGACAAGGACGGAGTAGATTTTTTGTTTACGGTTGAATACGCTCCTGCTGTTACTCATATGTATTACTGGGCGCGGCCTTTTACGGTCACGAATGGGGAGCGGCGATATGGCGGGTACCTGGGTTTACAATCACAAAACAATGGAAATAAAATAGCTCTGTTTTCAATGTTTGGTATTGGCATGGGGGGTATCCAGGGTGACTTGCCCGGGGCTGAGTTGAACATTTCGAACAATGGCTTTGACGGGGATCCGGCAGGTAAAGGTACACAGACCCTTGCCCCTTATGATTGGGTGGAAAACCATACCTATCGTTTCAGGCTTACTTCCGGTGATGAGGGGACGAATACCTACCTCTACGTCCATGTAAAGGATCTGACTACCCAGGATGAAGGTTTTCTTGGCGCCATTCAGCTGGAGAGTGGGGATTGGAAGATCAAGAAGAGACCCACCATGTTTACCGAAGTGGCTTATGGAAACAGCCCGCTTCCCAATAATGATTACATTGAGATTCCGCGGATGATTCAGGATGACTTCACGATCTCTCTCTGGGTTAAAACGACGCAGGAGATTTCCAGCGCTTCTTCCGGCTGGTGGACGGGTGCGGGCTTGGTTAACGGTGAAATGACAGGTGTTGTGGATGACTTTGGGATTCAACTGCTGGGGACAAAAGCCTGCATTGCTGTAAAAGACACGCAAATCACATCCACTACGGATATCAATGACGACACATGGCATCATTTAGTGTTTACCCGTTCCTGTTCAGATGGTGCGATAAAACTCTTTGTCGATGGGGTGCAGGAAGCTGAGGCGATAGCCGCGACGGGTTCGTTAACCGCTCCCACGGCTCTTTCTATTGGCAAGCAGTTAACAGGAAGAGGCTGGTTTGTCGGGCAGATTGATGATGTTCAGATATTTGACGATATAAAGGATCCTTCAGAGGTCGGGGCGATGTATGCCGCACCGCACTTGTTTGTCACATCACAATCCCTGGTTGCCTATTATGATTTTGAAACCGTTAGATCAGGCTCTGTAGTACCTGACAGCTCCGGCTCGGGTCATGATGGTCTTGTTTTCGGGAGTCCCAGGTGGGTGCCGGGCATGGTTGGCAGCGGAGCGTTTGAGTCCGATAGTTGGGGTTGGGATACGGGGTCTTGCCCAACCACCATTTCGTATTCCCGGGTACTCATGGAAACCCGATCGCTTGATGGAGAAGAGGCTCAGCCTGATCCCGGCAGTTATGGCAACTATAAATTACAATTGGATGTGCCTGCAGATGCCATACCGGGCGAAACGGTTGGCGTGGCTTCCTATGCAAGAGGTAATGCAATCGTGCACGAGACCGGGTTGTTCAGAGAGCATTACATCGATAATAATATTCATAGATTGAATTGGCCGGTGCGGAAATGAAGGTCACCGAAAATGCTGAGTGATGTTAACAAATTGAAAGAGCGTTGAGGAGAAATTTTAGAACCCGACCTCGGTTTAATGCGGGTTTTGATCACGAATTGAGCGATGAGAGAGGTGAAGGCAATCGACCTTATCAAGTCAGGGCACGACGGAATATCCGGTCTTGTCGGCTGGAGGGTTGTATTCTGATGATGCCGTTCGGGGCAGTGTCAGGCGGCTTCGCGGTAGTACCACGAAATGATTCCGCCCAGCCGCTGTTTCCGCTTGATTTCACCTTCGGTTGTTGGCGTGAAATCCGGTCGAAGAACCTTGTTGCCAATATCCACACCTTGGTGAGGTCGCTCGTTATTATAGTACACAAGCCATTGCTGGTTGATGTAGTCGAGCTGATCCAGACTTATGCAAAAGAAGTGGTTCAAACACTCCCGTTTTGCCTTCCCGATGTAACATTCACAGTAGGAATTTGCGACAGGGGTGCGCACGGGAGTTCTGATTGTTTTCGTTCCCGAACCTTTCCAGAACTGATCGAATCTGGCCGAGTATTTCGTATCCCTGTCGCGAATCAGATGGGATGCATTAATCCCGAGATCCTGCAGCCACATAGAGGCATTGCGGGATTGCTGAAGCACCCATTCTTCCTTGGGGTTAAACGTGGACGGACTCATGAAAACCCGGCGACTGCCAAGATGGATAAACACCAGAACATAGGCATCGACCCATCCTCTCCAGGTAAGGACGGGCTTGGTGAAGAAGTCCGTGGCAATCAGCGTGTCCATGTGGGAGCTGAGAAACAATTTCCAGTTGCTCGCCGGATATCCTCCGCCCTTCTCAGGAACCGGATGGTGGCCCGCTCGTTTAAGGATGTCTCGGATCGTTGTAAGCCCGATCTTAATGCCCAGCTTCTTAAGCTCGTCATGGAGGTGCTTGTAGCCCCATGTAAGGTTGTCGGTTGCAAATTGAAGTATGAGGTTCACCGTTGCTTGCGGCGTTCTTGGGCGACCTTCGTTTGCGCACCCCTTGGAAAGCTAAAGAATTGAAAAACCTACCGAACCGAAGTGTATCGAGCCACCCCAAAACAGGTTTTGAAGGGCGAAAAATTGACTCCGGAGAGACCGGAAGGGTATTGGGGACAAAAACGGAGTCAGGTTCGCTTTTCCGTCCAGCTCGGACACCGAACTTGATGCTCTTCAAAAAGCGAAAAACGGGTCGATTTGACGCGGTTTTGCGGGATGGATTTGCAAGTTGCTGTGCTGGTGCTGTTTAGCAAAACGTGGAACCGGTTAGTAAATCCACCAAGATCGGTACCTTACTGGATAAAGTGAAGTGCGAATCGGTTCGTTGGAACCTCTTGGTGCGGACTGCTCGGGAAGCCAATTCCTCGATCCCGACGGTTCGTTCCCTAACCTGTATGCCTCGTCGGTTTCCACTTTTTCGACCTGCTCAAAGTTTAGCTGAATTGTTCTCCAACTCGATTTTTTACTAACTAGGATTTTCTAAGGAATAGGATTCCAGTGAGGGTGTATCCGAAAATTAGTCGCAGCAATGGTACGGCCCGAGTACCCTGAACCTTCTGTTTAATCATGGGAGCTGGTGAACGTCCCCTCCGAACCATTCTAGTTTCTTTACCTTTGGAACACTGTTCCAAAACAGCATCTTAGGCCGAATGTTGTGGTGGACGTTTAGGAGTACCAAAAAAAGGAACGCCAGTCTGATTAGGTGATGGAGTTATTTTCTCCATAGTTTGATGGCGAGCAAGAATGAGCAGAGGAGTACGCCCAAAGAAAGCAATCTGCTAGGTAGTGTGCCGAGGTGGGAAAAGTGGGTGAAGGGTGAGTTGGATTGAGCTTGCTCCAAAATATCCGAGCCGTAGACCAGCAAGAGAATTAGGCCGATGAGTCCGAGTACGTTTTTCCAGTCCATGGAGTGCCTCCTAAAATCGATTGATGAGCCGGATCAATCCGGCGGTTGCGATGAAGATCAGAATCCATGCAAACAGGTTGTACTGCGGGCCGTGGCTAGACGAAGGCAATACGCCTCGGGCGTTTTTGAACAGTTCGAGCATCCACTGGCGCAAGAGCAGGATTCCGAAAACGAGTAGCCCTATTATGAAGATGCGGTAGTAGTCCATCATTTGTCCTTCCAATGGTTGTAGATGCAGTCGAGTTCGATCTGATCGAGTTTATCTTTCAGTTCGTCGGCTCGGTCGCGGAGCAGTTGGAAGGGGGGGTAAAAAAGGCTCGGTTGAAGGTTTGGTTTCTTCTATGTCCAATTTTCTCCGCATCTCGTTGACGGTCGGTGCCGTTTGGTTTCGGGATGTTTCATAGGGTTTGGCACGCTCCGGGGTGGCGTGACCTGCTACAGGCTCCATTTGATATTTGCTCTATAGGTATAGGAAAGTGTCATTTGTCAAAATCAACCGGAGGTACAAAATGTTGTTCGCTATACCTAACCTTGCTTCATCCCGCATTTCCGAATGCAAGCCATGGGAGGTTCGATCCGTCGCGCCCCCCAAGACGGACTGGAACCGACCGGATGTGGAACACGCGTTCTACTCGGGTTTCGAGGGTGAGTTTCCGTCTACACGGATTGAGTCTAAAAACAATCCGGCCGTTGCACTGCATTGGCTTGTGGCCGATTATGACGGCGATATCGACCAACATGCGCGCGATAGCCTGATTGAACTGTCTGTTGACTTCAGGCCGCAATATATCTGTCGCACAACGTCTGGAGGTGCCCGTTTGCTCTGGAAACTGGAGGAGCCGTTTCCGCTGCATAACATTGAGCTGACCAGAAGGCTCATGCGATATGTCCGGAAAAAGATGAAATTGTCCAAGTTGCTGGGAGGTTTCGAAACCGGGGCTTTTGAAAATCCGGATCTTTATTATGAGGCTGGCTCGGATTGGATTCAGTTGTCCGATGACGAGATTCCGGCTTCGTATATGATGCAGTGGTCGATTGAGTCTTCGGACGGCTATAAATGGAACAAGCTGGGCTTGTCCATTCCTATGGAGATTGTGGCCAGAGCGGTGAATCGTCATTTTCCTGGGCGCTGGCAGGGGGATTTTCAAATCGGTACTCGGGTTGTTTGCTTCTGGGTTCCGGATGCAGACAACCTGACGACTGCGGTCGTGCGCGAGAGCGGCATGCAATGTTTTGAAGGCACCCAGGCTTTTGTTCCATGGTCGTCTATCTTCGGTCAGCGGTTTGTCAAACAGTTCAAGGAAGACCGCATTGCCCGGAGTGTGGAGAAAATTTACCATGACGGCCGTGATTATTGGCTGAGGCATCCCAACAAAAACTGGATTTGTGTGAATAAGGGAGATCTCATCATGTACCTGAAGGTGGATCATAAACTTCGCAACCGGGCAATGCGGGGCGAAACAGCCAGTGAAATCGATTATGCGCTCTGCCTCATCCGAGATCATCAGCACATTGATTGCGCTTCGCCATTGGTCCATCGACCGGATGGGATCGTGCAGGTTAACAACCACTGCATTTTAAACATTTCATCCGTCAAAATGCTCCAGCCTGCCGACGTCTCGACGGCTTGGTCCTCATCAACTAACGAGTGTTCCTTTCCCTGGTTGAGGGATTTTTTCGAAGGCTTTTTTGATCCGTCCGAACAGCTCGAATATTTCTATGCATGGTTAAAACGCTGGTACGAGTCGGCCCTGAACAAACGTATGGAACCGGGGCAGGCTGCTTTCTTTGCCGGTGATCCTAACTGCGGTAAGACCCTACTGACCAATGTGATTCTGTCCCGCATCTTCGGCGGTCACGCCGATGCCAGTTCGTTTCTCTCCGGAGAAGATTCGTTCAATAGTCATCTTTTTACCAAGGCGGTGTGGACGGTGGACGATGTTGTGCCGTTGTCGAACAGGCGGTCTCACATGAAGTTTTCCTCCCACATCAAGAAGGTGGCGGCCAACCGGACCTTCTCCGTGCGCGAGAAATACCGGGTGGATCAGTTCATCGAGTGGAACGGTAGGATCGCAGTGACCTGTAATACCGACCCGGAGTCTATTCGTATTCTGCCCGACGTCGACCTGTCCAACCGGGACAAAATCAATCTCTTTCGGACAGCCAAGCGAAGTTCGTTCGTCTTTCCGGACAATGTTGTGGAGATCATTGTTTCGGAGTTGCCGTTCTTTCTCCGCTGGCTGCTCGATTGGCCGCCGCCGGAACATGTCGTTGGTGACACGCGCTTCGGCGTAAAAACCTATTGCGAGGATTCGCTGCTGGAAGCAGCGCGCAATTCATCCAGCGCCTATTCATTCCTCGAAGTGATGCTCAAGTTTTTCGAGGGGCAGGATGAGGATTTCTGGCAGGGCTCTGCTACCGAGCTGCTCTCCTCCATGCTGAACGACGACGACGGTTTGGCCCGTATTGCGTCCAGATATTCACCTACGAGCGTCGGGAGGGAGTTATCAAAGCTCGCGTCCCAGAACTATCCACTCACGCAGCATCGCAACGGCACCAAGCGTATTTGGACCATCAATGTGGCGGCTTTCAAATAGCATGTGTTGAAAGCTACACATAGGCAGGCTTGGCCCTCTGAATACACTCTGTATTGAGGTGGTCAGGCTTGTGTGTCAACGTGTCCAGGCGGTCTGTCGCTCTCGACGTTCACTGTTGTTTCAGCATGTCACGCGATGACATTAGTCATAGTGACACTTGTCTGAAAAAAAGTTTCCAGAACGGCTTTAGGTTTTCACCGTAGCGTCCCCCGTCCCTCCCGCGCTCTCTATATGCTCTCTCTATATATATCTTCTATAATAGAGTCATAAGTGTCATATAATGACATCAGCCAATAAAGACAGGCCTTTCCTGCATGACATTATCGGTGACGTTATGGCCATTGCCGTTTTGCTGTCATGATGACTGCCGTGCTTTTGCAGATGATTGCGACCGTGGGCAGCAATCACGCCAGAACCTGCTACGCAGAACCTGTCACGTTTCCAGCTACTTACGCCGCAGCGCCAGGCGCCCTTTGTGCCATCCGGTTCGCGCCGGGAGCAGGCCAACTCATCTACGATGGCTGGCCTGCATCCCTTTGCTCACCGTCTGTCCCAAAGTTCACCTCGCGCTGCTTCGTGTTACCCCCCAAGCCCCCCGCAGCGGGGGGATGTCCGCCGCGCTTAGAGCCAAAGAAGAAATTGTTCATCCAGCCTCAATCGTCGACCCATCCACTCCCAGCGGCCAGCTACGCAGTACGCTGTCCGTTCCCGGTCTCCTCATTCAGCCTTCTTCACAAATTCTCCTTTTTCAGGCGCGGTTCGGGTGTCGGCTACTCCCGCCACCAGTGCCGCACCGCCAGGCGTCATTTGCACACTCCCTTCCGACCCGGCTCCGCTCGTACCTCATTCCGCCGGGCGGAAGTCCGTTCCCAAATCCCGCCTCGCGCTGCTTCGTATGACCCCCAAGCCCCCGCAACGGGGGATGTACGC
>JAROAZ010000048.1 GCA_029432775.1 Pontiellaceae bacterium B12227
CATCTGCCGTACCGCAGGCGTCCCGCCTGCTTCTTCGGCCATGGAAAACAAGCGGGATGCTTGTTCTGCTTTTATCGGTGCTCTCCCCGCATGAACTTCCGAAATCCCCTTGCCCCTGAATCACTCACTCGACACTATGGCTTTTTAGCCTGGGTGCTGGAGTATAAAGGACAGGCAATGCTGCCTGAAAATTCTGCTGACAACCGGATGTCGGGCAGAGTTGCTGATCAATAAGATATCGGCTCAGAATATGAATGATTTTTTTACAACTCTAATCACGCTCGGAGCAGTAATCTTCATTTGCTTCCAGCTTATTGCGCCACTTCTCCTGACAAGGAAAATAAAGAATATCCCAAAACTTCCAACCTCAGACCTCGTTGCACTGTTTGAAAACAAAAAACACATGTTCTTTGCCGCGGCGACAGAAGAGTTAAAGTCCCGAGGAGAAGACATTAAATTTACGTTTCCTCACTACCTCTCTCTTGCCCTTTCAGGAAACGCAATACTTGAGTTGATCGGGACAGGAGCTCTAAGAACGTATTTCCCCGATGTAGTTAAAGATATTGATTTGACTAAAACCCGCCTCAAAAAAGAGACAAGGGCCCAATTGCAGGAAATGCAAAATAAACTAGATGAGCTAACCACCCATCTGAAGTAATCAGAAAAGTGATGGCCTGATTGTCCCCGCTCCCCGTTACAACTCCGGGACTTCGACCTGTTCGACGGGGCAGTCTTCGATGGATTCCAGGAAGAGGCGTCCGTACCACTGGTTATGGATCCGGCTGTCGAGCACGGTGACGGTTCCGAAGTCGCTGCCGCTGCGGATCAGTCGGCCGACGCCTTGGCGGAATTTCAGCACGGCTTCGGGCAGGGAATATTCTTTGAATGGATTTCCGCCGCGCGCCTCGATGGCTTCGAACCGGGCCTCGATCAGCGGATGATCCGGGACGGCGAAGGGCAGGCGGGTGATGACCACGTTGCTTAGCGCTTCGCCCTGGACATCGACCCCCATCCAGAAACGGTCGAGGCCAAACAGCACGGCGGCATCGTGACTGCGGAACTTTTCGAGCATCCGTTTTGGCGGGGTGCCGGTTCCCTGCACGAGGAATTCATAGCCATCGAGTTCGAAGTCGAACCGGAGCTCGTCGGCAACTTTCCGCATAAAGCGGGCATTGGTGAACAGGACAAAGGCCCGGCCGCAACTCTCGTCCACAAAGTATTTAATGGCTTTGCATGCCTGATCCTCAAAGTTGCTGGCGGCCGGCGGCGGCATATTGATGGGAATCTGGACCTGCATCTGTTTGGAATAGTCGAACGGCGAGCCGACGCGCAGTTCCTGACAGTCGTCCGCGCCGATGCGGTGGCGGAAATATTCGAGGTTGTTGCCGACGGCCAGCGTGGCGCTGGTCATGATTACGCACGGGATCTCCTCGAACAGCACTTCCCGCAGAATCGGGCCGACATCCACCGGCGCCGAAAAGAGGACCGGCAGGCGGCGGCGTCCCTGCACCTCGACCCAATAAACATGGCCCTTCAGGCTCTGCTTCAGGAATGATTCAATGGCATCGCGCAGCTCTAGGCCGCGGTTGCGCAGCGATTTGATTTCGGCCTGAATATCTTCGTTGTCCGTGGTCTGCGTTACACTTTTCAGGTGGCCGCAGAGATTGGTCATTTTTAAAGGCAGATCGGTCTCGATCGGCGGGGGATCAAAGACCCGCTGCTGGGCCTTTTGCGGACCGAGTTTAAAATGGTTTTTGACGGCTTCGAAAAACGTGTCGGCGGCATCGCGCACCTGATCGGCCATAAAGGTGCCCTTGCCGTCCTTCAGCACCGAAAGGATGCCGCGCCGCTTTTCGCTGTGCAGTCGGCGGAGCCAGTATTCAATCTGGTAGAGCGAAAGGCGGAGCCCGAGGTGGGAAGAGGCCACGTGTTCCATCTGGTGTGCTTCGTCGAAGACCACATAGCCGTAGGGCGGGAGCATGGCGGCGCCTTCGGCGCGCAGAGCCAGTTCAGAAAAGAAAAGCGAATGATTCACCACCAGTACCTGGGCATCCATCATGTCCTGCCGGGCGTTGATGTAGTAGCACTCTTTATAAAACGGGCAGCGTTTGCCGGTGCAGTTTCCGTGCTCGGCGCAGATGGTGCCCCAGACTTCGTGGTCGGGTTGTTCTTCCAACTCCTGGAAACTGCCGTCTCCGAGATTGCGGGCCTGGGCCAGTGCATACACATCGTCCAGCTGCTGCGACCGGGTGGCATCGAACAGATCGCCACTGGCCCGGCGTGCGCGCTGGAGCCGCAGGAGGCAGAGATAGTTCGAGCGGCCCTTCACCATAACCGCTTTAAAATCGCGGCCGAGCACCTTGCGCACAAACGGAATATCCTTGTGCATCAGCTGTTCCTGCAGCGTGATGGTGTAGGTGGCAATCACACAGCGCGTGTCGTGTTCCAGTGCGGTCAGGATCTGCGGAACCAGATAGGCAAAACTTTTTCCCACCCCGGTTCCGGCCTCCACGGCCAGATGATGGCTGAATCCGCCGGCATCAGCCACGGCCCGGGCCATTTTCTGCTGCTGCGGGCGCAGTTCAAAGTTGATACCGTCTTCAAGACAGTGCTTTTCCAGCAGACCGTCCGGCTCGAAAAAGCGGTCGGTCATTTCCGCGGCTTGCGGGGTAGGCACTGGATCTAAGGAAATCATCGGGCCACTTTACAACAACGGGGGCAGGGGGCAATCCCTACTCGCTGATAACCTTGAATATGTGCTGAGTAGACGTATTCAGGTCGATTTGAACGGCCAGTTCGGTCTGAACATTGGTTGCGGGCATATGCTGGAGAAAGGTCCAGAGGTTGGAAGGGCTCAGCCCCTCGGTTCCATAGAGGGAGTAGGCAACGCCCGGGGTGTTGGACCAGCAGATCTCGAACGTGTTGGTTGTGACCGTCGGGATCAGCGTGGCCGGCAGTATGACTCCAGCTTGTTCACAAAGATATCCCGTGATGCTTTTTGTGACCTCAGTTGCATATGGATAGGAAATGTATCCCGCCTGATCGATGGAATCGGTTGCCTTGTGGTAATGCGGATTTTCAATAAAAGGCGGAGAACTGTTCCAGTAGTCTTCCAGGTCGTGTTCAATAACATGGATGGCCGCGATTCCTGCATCATAAAAGGCGAGATGGTCACTGGCATTATAGCCGCCGTCCCGAAAAGGAACGAGTGTTGTGTAGGAGAGGACGGCTGCTTCGAGTGCGAGCGAAAGGGGGGAGTCTGTAAGGTTTTTCTTACGGCTACCCAATACGATTTGGTCTCCATTTGCCGGATCGTTATAGGCGATCATATCAAGGTTGACCATAGATTTTATCAGAGGTTTGTAGAACAGCATGGAGTTGGTTGCTCCAGGAGTATCCGTGAGATGCGTGTCGACGAAATGTTTCGACCCTCTGTAGTCTTTTTCTTCGGCATCAAATGCGATGAATATGATGGTGTCGCGGAAGGTGTAGTTTTGAATGGCTCGGGCCGATTCCAGCATGCCTGCCACTCCGCTGGCATTGTCATCGGCTCCGGGGCATAGGAAATTGATCCCGCTTTGGCCGCTGTCGACCGAGTCATAATGCGCTCCGACAATGTAGATATTGGTCCCGCCGCTGCCCCATTTAACACCTATGACGTTATTGCAGCCCTGATAATCATAAAACTGGCCGTCTTCGAGGTAGGAATTGAAAGAGAAGGGGTCCAACCAGGTGTCGTAGCCAAGGGCCAGAAAGGTGTCGCGGATAAAATCGCGTGCCGGATCGTGCTGGTAGGCGGGCACCCGGGGACTTGCTCCATCTGTAAAGCCGCGGCTATTTCCATCGGCAACAAACAGTCCTGTGTGAAAATTGGAATAGCTGTTGATCGTAACTGCCTGAGTGATATCGGAAATCGTCTCTGCACGGCTGTTTGTAACCGCGAGTAAAAAAATTAGAGATAAAGATGTGCGTATTGAAATCACGGAGACTTTCTACAACTTGTAGAAGGTGTGGGTAAAGAAGCAATAGGCTTTAAAAGCAAAAGAGCCTCAGCTTGAAGTCAGTGTCCTCGTGACCAGATATTCCGCCAGCGACTGGATGGCACCGGGGATGGTGGCTTCTTTGGCGAGTACGTCGGGCGATAACGTATGTTTTTCCAATGCCTGGGCCGTCGGTTTTCCGATGACCACGGTGGTTTTGTTTTCCAAGGCCTGGAAACCCCACTGGGCCACGAAGGATTCAACGCCGGAGGCGCTGGCAAAAAAGACGACATCAAAGTCGGGCAGTTCGTCGTGCACGACGGGCTCGTTTTTATAGATGATGAAGTCGTCCACTTCCGCACCGAGTTTGCGCAGATCTTCCGCAAGCTGGGGGCCGGCTTTGTCGGCCCGCAGGCGCAGGATCTGGTCGTCGGCTTCGATTTCATCGCGCGCCACTTCCAGCAGGCCTTCGGCGCTGTAGCCGGTTTCGGGCAGGGCATCGACATAGAGCCCATGGGGCGCCAGTTCGTCGGCCGTTCCTTTGCCGCAGACCATCAGGCGCGGGATGGTGCGCAGATCGGTTTGCGTGTTTTTGAGCAGCTCCATGAAGCAGCGAACGGAGGTGGGCGAGGTCAGGACCACCCAGTCGTAGGAGCCGATGGGCGCGAGCTTCTGTGCGTCTTCATAGCGGGTATTCAGTTTAATCAGCGGGAACTGAACCGGGCGGCCGCCCAGATCATGAACGAGATCAACGGCCTTCTGCTGAATGGCTTCGGAGCAGGTGAGCAGGATCTTTTTGCCCTGCAGAGCGCCGAGGTTGGAGCGGTAGCTGAAGGCGGTGTTTTCGCCCACCATAATGAGGCCGGGATTTTTGGCGCAGTGCTTTTGTTCCGGCAGATCCCCGAGCGTGGTTTTGATGATCTGTTCATCTTCTCCGCCGGCGTTGAAGATGATGGCGGCGGGGGTATCCGGTGAGCGGCCGTCTTCGATCAGCTGTTCCGCGATCTGCTTCGTGGCTTTGATCGACATGTAGTAGATGACCGGCAGTTTATTTTTCATCTCGCCGTCGCAACGGGCCAGTGCGCCGCCGCTTTTACGCGGGGTGAGGGCCACAAAGCCGCGGGAAACATTGCGGCGGGTGAGCAGCATGCCGGTGCCGGTGGTGGCGGCCTGCAGCGCGCTGATGCCGGGGATGACGCGAAAGGGGATTCCCAGTTCTTCGAGCGCTTCGGTTTCTTCGGCCAGTCGACCGAAGATGCCGGGGTCGCCGCCCTTAAGGCGTACAATGCGTTTGCTCTGCCGGGCGCATTCGCAGATGAGTTTGGTGGTTTCGTGCTGTTCTTTACTGTGGGCACCGCAGCGTTTTCCGACGTCGATCGCCCGGGCGAGCGGGGGCAGTTCGTCGAGCAGCGAATGGTCGATGAGGGAGTCGTAGAGGCAGAGGTCAGCCTGTTTGAGTGCGTGCAGGGTGGCGATGGTGCAGAGCTCTTTATTGCTGACGCCCGCGCCGGCAAAGGTGACGGCGTGCATAAAGAGGCTGCGGAACGCCTGCATGCGTGCATCGCCTTCCCGGAACGTGATGGCCAGATAGCCCTGGCCCTCGGGCACTTCGAGCTCCTCGAGCGGAATCCATTCCGTGATGCGGTCGGTGATCTCAAGACGTTTAAGGGCGGCACCGGCCATGACGACGATATCAAAATCGCCGCTGTCGACCTGCGCAATGCGCTCTTCAATGTTGCCGCGGATATTTTTCTGAATGCCGTTGGGGAAACGTTGCGTGCAGTATTCCTCGCGCCGCTCCGAGCTGACGCCGATGACGGGGTTGTCGGGCAGGTCTTCGATCTTCCGACCTTTGGAAAGAATCAGACAATCGCGCGGTTCTTCGCGCCAGGGCAGCCAGAACCAGTCGATGTTTCCAGGCATTGGAAACGGGAGGTCTTTGGCGCTGTGCACCGCGATGTCGACCTCGCCGTTGAGCAGGGCGGAGTCGAGCTCGCGGGAAAAGAAGTCGGCGGGGCTTTCGCGCAGGTCGGTGGTTCGGTCGGTATCGCCGACAGAAGTAATCGGCACCATCTCGAAGGCTATGCCTTCAAGCATGCTTTCAATCCGGTCGAGCGCTCCGCGGCATTGCGTGAGCGCCAGTTGGCTGGGCCGGGTTCCGGCTTTAAATATAATTCGATCTGCTGGCATGATCTGCTGCCTATTTTAAACACGAAGACTCAACGAGCTCGAAGTTGCGGGACACACAGGGCTTTGTGTTCTTGGTGCCTTTGTATTTGATTGTTCTACTCGGCGGCGTTCCCGCCTTTGAAACTGTTTGCGATCTTGTCATAGAGCTCCTTGTTGGCGGTGGCAATGGAGCGGCTGCGGGTCAGAATTTCATCCATATCGGTGAGTTCGCGGCGGTACCAGTATTTCAGCCCGTCGAGGTCCACGACCGTGACATCGGATGAAAGGTCGTCGAGCTCGGGGTCGATATTGCGCGGCATACCGAGGTCGACCACGGCCACCGGGCGTTCCTGATTGAAGAACGGAGCATGGGCCATGTGCAGAATGTGCCCGGGGGCGTCGGTGGCGCTGACAATGATATCCGCATCGGTGATACGGTTTTTCATGTCGTTAAAGGTGCAGAGTTCCACCTGGTCCGCTGCGCCTTCCGGAATGTCCGGTTTGTTGACGTGGTAGCACCAGATAATTTTTCCAATCTTTGGAAGGCTGTCGTTCACGAGCCCTTTGCCGATCATGCCGGCGCCAAGGACCATAAGGGTGGATTCGGCGAGGTTCTTGCCGTGAGCTTCGAGATAGCGCAGGGCGAGATCTTCGATCTCATAGCTGTGGAGCAGGGGAGCCACTTCGTTTTTGATGGCCTTCGAAACGAAGAGGGCGGAGGAAATCCACTCCTGCGTCATGTTGCCGGCCCAGCCGCGCTGTTTGGCGGTGTCGAGGGCTTCTTTCATCTGAGCGGTAATGTGGTTTTCGCCGGGTGTTTGCGAAAGCATGCCGGCCGTGACCAGGCAGAGGTGCTGGAAGGCCTGCCAGCCTTCTTTGATGTAGAACTTATCTTCCTTCAAGTTCGTGAAGCCCAGGATGTGGCGCAGAATTCCGTTTTCGGCGGTCTCTTTTGAAACAACGGCAATGATTTCCACCCGGTTGCAGGTGTTGAGCACCATGAATTCATGAATGCCCCAGAGCTGCATAATCATGAAGCCGGCGCGTTCAAAGCGGTGGCCGGTCAGGTGGAAGGGTTCGCGCTCTTCCACATTCAGGTGGTTGTGGTCGGTGCCGACCACGACGAGGTGGGCGGCTTCCATCATTTTAAGGTGTCGGGCCAGACTGTTTTTAACCATCTTGGATTGCCGGCAGTCTTTTCCGCCGGAGGAGACGGAGAGGGTCAGCTGATTATGGCGCGTCATGGCCGGTGTCGTGAAATCGCTCTGCGCCCAGTTTCCATCCACGCAGCAGCAGAGTACGCCCTGTTCGCGGCTGGCCTCGAGCACGTTCCGGTTCACCCCGCGGCTGTTGGTGGCCGCATAGATAATGGTGCTGCCGGCAATGTCGCCGTCTTCGAAGCGCCGCTCGATATGTTTCACCTTTTCCTGCTGGACAAGGACGGCGAGGTCTTCGCAGATCTCGGGGCTGACCACGGTGACGAGCGCACCGGAATCGAGCAGTAGCATGATTTTCCGCAGGGCAACCTTGCCGCCGCCGACGACCAGGCAAGGCCGGTCTTCCAGGAAAAGGTTGATGTGAATGCCGTTATGGTTGTTTTCTAATTCTATCATAGTTCTATAAGAGTAAATCAGTAGACCAAAGCCGGTATTATTTGGCTAGGCTTGTTTCCTGTTTTCCATGGAAAAACGGCAAGATAGGCAGGGAGGGGCTGAAATGCAAGGCGGATAGGCTTTAAACGTTATAATATTAATCGACATTGAACGTTTATGGCTAGTATCTTGTCGGTCTTTTCAACTAGGAGAGCTTGATGATGAAGATTGTATATACCATTCCGATGATTGCGTTATTGGTTTCCTGCGGCCGGGAAGATGTTGAAACCTATCAGGTCCCGAAAGAGCAGAAAGCCGCTCCGGAGATGCAGGCGCAGACCCCTGTCGAGCGTTCGGCACCGGTGGCGAGTCCTTCCGCTCCTCAATCTTCTGCGGGCTTTACGGCAGAGCTGCCCGAGGGCTGGAAAGAGGTTTCTTCGAGCTCGGCGATGCGTAAGGTCAGCTATGGTATTGAGGGTACGGATATCGACTTTTACCTGATCTCTCTCTCGATGGGCGATGTGCCGAGCAATGTGAACCGCTGGCGCGGTCAGGTGGGGCTGCCGAATGCCACTCCGGCCGAGATTGAAAAGGATCTGCAGATATTCACGGCCGGCGGCCATGAAGTGAAGTTTATTGAGATTTATAACGAAGAAGGCGGGAAAGGGATTGTTGCGGCAATCATTGATCTGGCTCCGAGTTATTGGTATTTCACGGGCAAAGGAACTGTCCAAGAGCTGAAAGCGCACGCGTCCGATATGCGTACCTATCTTGAGTCGATCAAATTTGAAGGCCATAACCATTAATGAATAAACTCTTCGATTTTCTTCAATCCCTGAAATTCACGGTGCTCTTGCTGGTATTGAGCATGGTGCTCGTGTTTGCCGGCACCCTGGCGCAGGTGGATAAGGGCATCTGGAATGTGATGGATCAGTATTTCCGCTGTTACATTGCCCTGATCGATCTGCCCGTGTTTTTCCCGCGCGATCTGAATATTCCGGCCATCCAGATTCCGTTCCCCGGCGGATTTTTACTGGGTTGGCTACTGACCTTCAACCTGATTGCCGTGCATTCGCAGACCTTTAAGGTACTGGCAACCGGCGGCCGGCGTGTGGCCGGAATCGTGGTTTTTGCCTTGGGCGTGCTGGTGGTGGTCGGTGTCATGTTCGGCTGGGGCACCTCGTCGGTTGCGGCCACGGAAGACGATGCCTTCTGGCGGGTTTTCCTGCGGTTGGGTCGTGGAACGCTGGCGGCCATTGCGCTCTATGCGGCCTGTGTGTTGCTCTATCGTCAACGCGCGGGCATGGTGCTGCTGCACGGCGGCATTCTGTTTTTGCTGATTGGTGAATTTTTCACGGCGCTGTTTGCTGTGGAAGCCACCATGACGATTAAAGAGGGTGAAACGGTTAACTATCTCGACCGCTCCCAGCAGTTGGAGCTCTCGTTTACTGAAACCTCGAATCCTGATTTTGATACGGTCACCGTCATTCCGCAGCGGTTGCTGAAAGACGGTGCCGAAATTGATGCCGATGCCTTGCCGTTTATTGTGAAGGTGCATCACTACATGGAAAATTCCACCCGCCCGCAACCGCTGCAGAGTGTGCCGGATCAGTTTAAAGCCAATTATCCGCAGTACGAAGGATTCGGTTCGCGGCTCTATATCGGGGAAAGTCGTGAAGTGAGCGGGGCCACCGGGCAGCGCAATGCGCAGGCCGTGGATGTGGAGCTGCTCGAGCGGCAGACGGGGAAATCGCTCGGCCGTTATATTCTCAGTCTCTGGATGTATCCGAATTTTGTAAACCGCTCATGGGAAATGCCGACCAATTTTACCGTTGATGGAAAGGCGTATGAGGCCTATTTCCGGTTCCGCCGCGAATATGCAAAGGCGCCGAGCGGCAATCCCTATTCCATTAAGCTGGTCGATTTTGTGCACGAAAAATATGAAGGCACCCAGACGCCGAAGGACTTTGCCAGCCGGATCCTGCTGGTGAACGAGGGCGATGGTGTGGAGCGCGAGCTACGCATCTGGATGAATAATCCGTTGCGTTATGCGCGCCGGACTTTTTATCAGTCGGGCTATCTGCCCGATGACGGCGGTACCGTGCTGCAGGTGGTCCGGAATGATACGTGGATGATTCCGTATCTCTCCTGCATGATCGTGTTTGTGGGCATGGCCGCTCAGTTTATTCAGTCGTTCACCCGCTATCTCAGGAGGGACGTCTGATGAAGCGTACCATTATCAATGTCTTGGTTGTTCTGTTTGCGCTCTGGTTTTTCCAAACCGGTGTGAAGCCGGAAATGGAAGCGGCGGACGAATTTCAGATTAATGCTTTTGCTCATCTTCCGGTAAAATATGAAGGTCGGAAGAAGCCGATCGACACGCTTGCGCGCAACCTGCTCACCGTCTTGTCCGGCAAGCAGACTGTCCGGAACGATACCGGCGAGAGAATTGATGCAGTCACCTGGCTGCTGGAAAGTATTTCCGGAACCACCAATGCGGCGAACTATAAGGTGATCCGTATTGAAAACCTGGATGTGCTCACCAATCTGGGGCTTGAAGAGCGCAAGCGCTTTCGCTATTCCTATCTCGAAATTCTTCCAAGCCTTGGGAAACTGGATGCAGCTTCCCGAGCGGCCTTTGCCAAAGACAGCCGGGATCGTGATACCTATGACCGCCAGGTTGTGAAGCTGGCCAATAAGCTCTACTCGTTCCAGAATGTGCTGGGTTCTTTTGAGGACCCGTCGTCCGTTCCGGGCGAACAGCTGATGGCGACGGCGCAGCGATATATGCAGCTGGAAAACTATTCCATTCCGCTGATCATTCCGCCGAATGCCGGGAATGATCGCTGGCGCCCGTTGATGAGCTCGCTGCTCTCTGCGCATCCGGCGATGAGCTCGGTGGCGCATGAGCATGATATTTCGGTCGATCCTCTGGCCATACATATGGGCGTGATGCTGGCGGCCTACCGAGAAGGTAATGTGGATGTTTTCAATCAGCAGCTCATGGAATATGGCGCGCAACTGCAAACCGCAAATCCGGAGGTTTTTGAAAAGGTTTCCTTTGAGGTGTTCTATAACCGCTTCAGCGCCTTCATGAAGGCGGCTCAGATTTATCTGCTCGTGTTTGTGCTCAGCTGCTTCGGCTGGCTTTTCCGCAAAGAGGGGCTGTTGTCGGCGGCCCGCATTCTGATGATTATTGCCTTCATCCCGCAGACTTTTGCGCTGATTGCCCGCGTGTTCCTTTCCGGCTATCCGCCGGTCACCAATCTATACTCGTCGGCCATATTCATTGGTTGGGCCGCGGTTGCGCTTGGTATTATTATTGAGTTGGGATTTCGTAAAAAAGCGGGCGGCATCGGCAATCTTGTTGGCGGTATTGCCGGTTTTACGACGTTATTGATTGCGCATTTCCTCGCCGGTGACGGCGACACGATGGAGCAGATGCGTGCCGTACTTGATACCCGTTTCTGGCTGGCAACCCACGTGATTACCGTAACGCTCGGTTATATGGCCACGTTTGTGGCCGGAACCATTGGCGTCTTGTACATCATCGCCGGGCTCTTCACTCACCGACTGGATGAAGAGACGGAAGACGGCATGTTCCGCATGATGTATGGAACCACGTGCTTTGCACTGCTGCTGAGTTTTGTCGGCACGGTACTCGGCGGTCTTTGGGCGGACGATTCCTGGGGCCGCTTCTGGGGCTGGGATCCGAAAGAAAACGGGGCTCTGCTGATTGTGATCTGGAATGCGATCATGCTGCACGCGAAATACGGAATGATGGTCAAGCATCGCGGTTTTGCCGTGATGGCGGTCTTCGGTAACGTGGTAACGGCCTGGTCGTGGTTTGGTGTGAACCAGCTCAGTGTGGGGCTGCATTCGTACGGGTTCACCGATTCCGCCAGTTTCTGGCTGGTTATGTTCTGCCTGTCGCAAACCGCTTTCTGTGCGATCGGTCTGATTCCTTCCAATCGTTGGAAGAGCGGCGCAACGCAGTAGTAGGGTATGGCCAGTGGATCTGGCTGGTCAGAGATCGGCTCATTTTACTGCGCTCTTGTGGCTTTGTAGATTGACCAATATCCAAACACACGTATATTCAAACCATGGCTCAGTTGGTACCTATTTTACATGATGAAATCTCTACGGAGCTGACGCTTCATCGTGGTCTTCCCGATCAAATGAATATGTTTCCCCGCTTTCGGTATATGGGAAGTAAATATAGGTTGATGGACTGGTTGAACTCGACATTGCAGGACCTTCCTTTTACGAGCGCACTGGATGCATTTTCCGGGTCGGGGGTTGTATCCTATTTATTGAAATCGATGGGTAAGCAGGTCTGCACCAACGATTCGTTACACTTTCCGTATGTTCTCAGTCAGGCTCTTATTCAAAATAATGCAACGAGGCTTTTAGCGGAGGATATCGAACTCGTTCTTTCGGGGCGGGCAGCTTCGAGTGAAGACAAGTTCATCCAGCGGACATTTTCGGATATTTTCTACACCCCCTCGGAGTTGGAGTTTTTGGATAATGCGTGGGCTGGCCTTCGAGAATTTCGCTCGCCGATCAAGCGTTCTCTTGTTTTGGCGGCATTATTGCGTTCCTGCATTAAGCGGCAGCCAAGAGGGGTCTTTACCGTTTCTGGCATTGGTGAAAAGTACAATGATGGCAGGCGGGATCTGCGACTTTCCTTGGAAGAGCATTTTGTTGAACAGGTTGCTTTATACAACAGGGCCGTTTTTTCCAATGGAATGCAGAACAGCTCTTATCATGGTAATATTTTTTCCCACGGGCCGGGCGATGTGGATCTTGTCTATATGGACCCGCCGTATGTTCCGCGTTCGGATGACAATTGTTATATGAAGCGCTACCACTTTCTCGAAGGTTTGTCGTGCTACTGGGATGGGCTTGAAATAATGCAGACCTCGAAGGTCAAGAAGATTAAGAAGCCCTACACCCCGTTTGGGTATCGAAAAGAAGCAATCGATGCGTTTGATCAAATGTTTCGACAATTTTCCGACTCTATTTTGGTATTGTCCTATAGCTCGAATGCCTATCCTGGGCTTGATTCTCTTGTTTCGCTGATGAAGAAATACAAGCGTTCGGTTGAAGTCTTGAAAAAGCCACATCGGTATCATTTTGGCACGCATGTAGCAGCGAAGCGTAATGTTGTGGAAGAATATTTGATTGTGGGGATGTGAATGAAGCGACAGCGGCAGAAGTTGGAGGATATTGTTTCCAGTCTTACTCAGGTCGATGCGAACTGGCTTGATGAACATGCTTCGAACTGCATTCAGTTGTTGCGAAGGATTCCTGAAAAGAAGACCTATTCCCGAAAAGATATCGAAAACCTACTTTCGACCGATTTTCATACAGCATCGACGGTAGTTCGCTTGTTTCTGGATGTATCGAAGGACGAAATGACTGTCCGAATGAAAGAAAAGCTTGGGGCTGGCGGAATAGGTATAAAGCGGTTTAAGAAAGACCCTGAAGATTTCTTGGATGCATTGTGTTTCCTAGGATTGCCACAAAAAATGAAAGCAGCTGTAAACACGCCACTTCAATGGTCGGACTTACTGGTTGAGCGCCTAAAAGGAGGACGAGGCAGCGCTATCAAGGGGCAGCAACGGGGGCGTGGGTTGGAGGATTTCACAGAAGAGCTTTTGCTTCAGATATTCGATAAGGAGCAAATCGATACCCGATGCAGGTTTGTAAGTGTGGATGGACAAAGTACCGAAAAGACGGACTTTGCTATTCCTTCTCGTGATGATCCTCATATTTTGATCGAAGCCAAGGCTTATGGCGCAACCGGGAGCAAACAGACGGATATTCTGGGAGATATTGCTCGAATCGTGGACCAAAAGCGCCGGGACACGGTAATGCTTTTGTTTACAGATGGAATTACTTGGAGAGAGCGCCTCAGCGATCTGCAAAAACTAGTCGAACTTCAGAATAAAGGGAGCATCAACCGCATTTACACTCGGGCAATGGCTCAGGAGTTTCTTGCAGATTTAAAACAGCTGAAGGATGAATTCGAGCTATAGCGACGAGATTAGGATTTCCTAACAGTTCGGGGGTGGACTTTGTGCAGGTAAACTCGTCGTTTTGGTACATCTCCAATCGTTGGAAGAGCGGCGCAACGCAGTAGGTTGGAGGGGCGGACGCAGTCCGCCCGGCCGCACGGCGTGCGACCCGCCAGTTCAGCGCTGAGTTTTACAGTTGTTTAACTCTGATGTTGCGGAACCAGATGCCGGCGGGACCGTGCATGCCTTGAAGTCCAATTTTCCCCCTGGTTGGTTTTTCGGCCACCGCAATCTTGCGCAACCAGCTGGGGATGTTGCTTCCGTCGGGATTGGTTTCGTTTGAGGTCCATTTTGTCATGTCCATGGAGGTTACATGTTCTCCGTTGATGACCACATCGATTTGCTGTCTGTTGGCGAAGAGGGTCATGCGGTTCCATTCGCCGGGCTTTTTGACAACGATTTTTTCCGGGGCCAGGAAACCGAAGATGGCACCGCATTTCATAATGCCCTTTTTATTTTTCCATTTTGAGCCGTGGTCGTCGGTAAGCTGCACCTCGATAGAGTTGGCGATCCAGCCCGTGCCTTCGTGGTCGGTACAGTAGATCACAACCCCGCTGTTCGAGTTGGTATCGTTCATGAATTCGAGGTCGAGCACGTAGTGTTCATAGTCTGCCAAGGTCCAGATTGCTTTGTCGGCTGAGGCGGTCAATATGCCGTCCTTTACGCTCCATGTGGTTGAATCCGGCAGAATGGCGTCTGAAAGGTCGGGCGAAAACAGGGCTTTCCATGTGGAGGTATCAGGATGGTTGAATTCTGTGCCGGCCGTCGCCTTTAGTGTGAGGGTCAGTGCTGCTGCGATGAGGCTGATCGGCATGAATGCGGTGTATGGTTTCATATATGCTCCAGTGGCGATTGTTTTAAACGTGTATGTATATATACACGTTGCATGTGCCGCATATAATGCAGGAATAGTTGCGAGGTGTCGTTTTGACGCAGTTCTTTGGGCCTTAAATCGAGTTGCAAGAGCTGCGCCTTTATGACACAGTTTCTGTATGAAACCGGGATTCTTTGATAAACTCGTTGATCGTCTCGATCATTTGGATAAAGGCAGTCTGCAAACCTATTTCCTGCGTCTGGCTCGAGAAAAGGGACTGATGGAAACCATCTTCCAGGCATTGGAAGAGGGGATTATCGTGTTGGATCCGGCGGCGCAGATTTCGTATGCCAATCGTGCGGCGGAACAGTTTCTGGGCTTTAAGCTCGATGATGCGCAGGGCGTGAAGGTCGAGCGCTATCTGAAGGATATTCATTGGGACCTCGTGCTGGATCTGGATGAATATGAGTGGAGTCAGCTGGTTCGTCGCGAAATTGAAATTACCTATCCTCAGCACCGTTTTATGGAGTTCTATGTCGTCCCGCTGACGGCTGTGGATGAAAACGAAGAGGGGGCCGTGGTGATCTTCCGGGATGTCACCCGCGAGCGGGAAACTACGGCCGACTCGATTGAGTCCGAACGACTCCATGCGCTGAGTCTATTGGCGGCGGGCGTTGCACATGAGATTGGGAACCCGCTCAATTCGATTAATATTCATCTGCAACTGCTGGACCGGGAAATCGGCTATCTGAAAGATGAGCAGGCAAAGGGCGAGCTGAAAGAGCTGGTCGAGGTCTCAAGAAAAGAGGTCGGCCGGCTCGATACCATTATCCGGCAGTTTCTGAAAGCGCTGCGCCCTTCTCTGCCCGAGCGAAAGCCGCATGACCTCAAGGATTTGGTTAAGGATACGCTGGAGGTGATGAAGCACGAAATCAGCGATCGGCGTATGCTGGTTGAAGCTGAATTCGCTGAAGAGGTGCCCGCGGTGGCAGTTGATGACACGCAGGTAAAGCAGGTCTTTTTTAATGTGATTAAAAATGCCCTGCAGGCGATGGATGACGGTGGGATTCTGAAGTTGGAAACACAGCTCAGCGATCGATATGTGGCTGTGGTGGTTGAAGACAACGGCCAGGGCATCGATCCGGAAAAGCTGGGGGCCATCTATGAGCCCTATCATACCACCAAGGCCGAAGGAACCGGCCTGGGTATGATGATTGTTCAGCGCATTATGCGCGATCACGGCGGGGAGATTGAGATCAACTCAGAGCCGGGGCGTGGTACACGGATGACGCTGCGTTTTCCGCGGGAAGATGCCCGTATGAATTTATTGAGTGCTCCCGAGAAGGAGAGTGAAAATGAGTAAACCGACGTTGCTGATTGTTGATGATGAAAAGAGTGCCCGCGATGGGCTCGTTCGTGCGTTGCGGCACGATTATCATGTTTTTGCGGCAGAGAATGGAACCGCAGCGCTTGAGGTGTTGGCGGGTCAGAGCATCGATGTCCTGCTGAGTGATGTCCGGATGCCGGGCATGGATGGGATCACGCTGATGCAGCGGGCGCTTGCCAATCATCCTGAGCTGACGGTGGTCATTCTGACGGCGTACGGTGATGTGGAGCTGGCCGTGGAGGCTATGAAGCATGGTGCGACGGACTTTATGACTAAGCCGATTAATCTGGATAAGCTCGAGCTGGTGCTGGACCGGGTTCTGAAGGCGAAAAAGATTGAGATTGAAAACGAGCAGCTGAAGGTGCAGCTCGATAGCAAATACGGACTGGAAAATATTATTGGCCGCTCCGCACCGATGCAGGAGGTGTTTGATACGATTCGTCAGGTGGCCAGCTCGCGCGCGACAGTTTTGATCCAGGGTGAAAGCGGAACCGGTAAAGAACTGGTGGCAAAGGCCATTCATCAGCTCGGTCCGCGCAGCAACGGAGCGTTTGTTGCGGTGCACTGTGCGGCGCTTTCGCAGAATCTTCTGGAGAGCGAGCTGTTCGGCCATGAAAAGGGTGCGTTTACCGGGGCGATGGAGCGGCGTATTGGCCGTTTCGAAAAAGCCGACGGCGGCTCTCTGTTTCTCGATGAAATTTCCGAAATCGATGCCTCGGTTCAGGTGAAAATTCTCCGCACCCTGGAAGAGCGGCAGATTGAGCGCGTCGGCGGCGACACACCGGTGGATGTGGATGCACGCCTGATTGCGGCGACGAACCGCGATTTGAAGGGCATGGTGGACGATGGCGATTTTCGGGAAGACCTTTTTTACCGCCTGTATGTTGTGGTCATCACGCTGCCGCCCTTGCGGGAGCGGCAGGATGATATTCTTTTGCTTTTGAATCACTATCTTGCGGTCTTCAACGAGGAAAATACCAAGCAGATTGAAGGGTTTACACCTGCGGCGTATGAGTTGCTTTCGGGCTATGACTGGCCGGGCAATATTCGCGAGCTCCGCAATCTGGTGGAGCGGATGGTCGTGCTGGCCCGCGGGAAGGTACTGGATGTGAGCGATATTCCTGTTCAGGTGCGGGAGAAAGCCCATGGCGGCGGTGAGGTGAAGGTGGATTCCGAGCTGACCGTGGATGAAATGGAAAAACGGATGGTGATCCAGGCTTTGGAGAAAACCGGAGGAAACCGGACCAAGGCGGCGGAGAAGCTGGGCATCAGTCGGCGGACGCTGCACCGTAAGCTGAATCAATATGGTATCAGCTGATGTGTGACGGTTGAACCGTGATTGGGCTTGCAGGTTTCCAGGGTTTGGAAAAGGTTAAATATCACGAATCACGAATCACGAATCACGAATCACGAATCACGAACTGAAGGAAAAGAAGATGTTAAATCGCGATGACGCAGTATTGGTCTTTATCGATGTGCAGGGCCGACTGCATGAACTTATGGATGGAAAAGAGACGTTGGATGCGAATATGGGAAAGTTGATCCAGTGTGCGCAGTTGCTCGAAGTTCCAATCCTCGGAACGGAGCAGATTCCAGAAAAGCTGGGGCCGACGAACGAGCCCTTTAAAACCCTGCTGGATGGAGTTCCAATGATTGGAAAGTCCGCCTTCAGTTGTTATGGCGAACCGGAGTTTGTGGAGAATTTCCAGGCATTGGAAAAGAAACAGGTCATTCTGATTGGCATCGAAGCGCATATTTGCGTGTATCAGACCGCCATCGATTTGCTGGAGCTGGGGATGGAAGTCTTTGTGGCGGCAGATGCCGTTTCTTCTCGGATGTTGGAAAACAAAACCCTTGCGCTTGAATCCATGCGAAATGCGGGAGCCGTAGTTCTTCCGGCAGAGTCCATTTTAATGGCCCTGTTACGCGATGCAAAAGATCCGGCCTTCAGAGAGCTGCTGAAGCTGATTAAGTAGTTTCAACGGGCGGCCATTAGAAGGGTGGCCGTGTCAATGTAGGCATTTGAGGTCTTCTTCAATTGCAGATTGACTGTCGTGTGAGCCTCCGAGCAGTGCGTTATCTATTTTTTGGCATCCGCAGATAAGCAGGAGCGTAAACAGTGTGGCGACTTGCAGTACTTTCATCTGTAACCCTTTCACATTTGTTCAGACATAAAACACGCATTCCTTGTGCCTGTTTTAGTGAAATGGGGAGAAATAAGTAATTTATACAATGTATAAATAATGCGTTTGCAAGTGGTTGTGATACATTTCTGGTTTTATGTGCTCTTCTTTGCCCGGCGTTAAAGCGGGGCTGAATTTCATAAGATGCGTGTTTGAACTATTGCTATAGAGGCGACCATCCGGTTTTGTCAGGCCGTTCAGTCCACGATATATTTTTCCAGACGCTCTTCGTCGGCGAGAAACTCCGGGATCAGTTTCTTTTTCGCTGAGGCTCCGTGTTCGTGTACGGAGGAGGGGTTTCCGGTAATAAGCGGATGCCACTCCGGCAGGGGCTTGCCCTCGTGCAGTAAGCGATAGGCACAGGTTTCGGGCATCCATTCAAAATATTCAGGGTTATCAACGGAAAGCACGGCGCAGTCAGGCACTAATTCATGGCGCTGCTCGTAGTTGGTGCATCGGCAGGTATTTACATCAAGCATACGGCAGGCGACGCAGGTGTAGTGTACTTTGCCGGTCTCTTCGACCTGCAGTTTATGCACGCAGCATTTAGCGCAGCCATCGCAGAGCGATTCCCACTCCAGCTTATTCATTTCGTGCAGTTGTTTGGTTTCCCAGAAAGGTTTCATAATTAGTCTATGTATTTATTGATGAGGTCAATGAGTGCCTGCCGGTTAACCGGTTTGGGAATATAATCATTCATTCCGGCATCGAGACATTTACGTTCATCATCTTTCATTGCATGGGCCGTGATTGCAAGAATTGGCAGGTCGCAAATGGGTTTTTCCATGGCTCTGATTTGTGCGGTGGCCTCGAAGCCGTCCATCATCGGCATTTGGCAGTCCATCAGGATGAGATCATAACTCTTTTTTCGGAGCTGCTCGAGTGCCTCGACCCCATTGTCGGCCGTGTCAACACTGCCGCCGGCTTTCCGAAGAATGGCTGTCGCGACTTTCTGATTGACGAGATTATCTTCGACAAGAAGTATTTTTGCACCCGCTTTCCGAAGGGTCTTCAGCGGCAGGCCGGCGGGCTCGGTTGCTGCTGATCCCGGTGCGTCGGCCGGTTGAAGGGTGAGGTTAAAGAAAAAGGTGGACCCCTGTCCGGCGGTACTGATGAGCCCAATAGATCCGCCCATCAGTTCGACCAGTTGTTTGCAAATGGCCAACCCAAGTCCTGTACCGCCATAGAGGCGTTTTGCAGAGCTGTCGGCCTGTGTAAACTTTTCAAACACCGCGTGTTGCTTGTGGGTGCTGATGCCGATGCCGGTATCGATAATCTGGAAGTAAAGTTCGACTCCTTCGGCCGTTTTTTTCTGGCACTCAATGTTCAGCACCACAGAACCGGTATGTGTAAATTTGAGCGCATTGCCGATCAGGTTCACAAGCACCCGCTCGATCAGCCCTTCATCCCCGTTTACATATGGAGGGACATTGTCCTGGCACCTGCATTTCAGCGTCACGTGTGCCTGATCAGCCTGCGGGTGGAACATATCGAACAGGGAATTGCAGAGTTCCTGAAGGTTGAAGACTGAGTTGCGGACATCCATTTGTCCGGCCTCAATTTTGGAAATGTCCAGCACATGGTTGATGATTTTAAGGAGTCCGTTAGAGGATTGTTGAATTGTATCAATGCAGCCCTTTTGTTCTTCGGTAAGGGAAGTGTCGGCAACGAGCTGGCTCATGCCGACAATGCCGTTCAGCGGGGTTCTGATTTCGTGGCTCATATTGGCCAGAAATTCACTTTTGGCATGACTGGCATGTTCAGCAATTTCCCGGGCATTTTCAGCGAGGCATTTGGCTTCCTCTGCCATTTTCCGGGCAGAGTGCAGTTTTTCTTCGGCTTCTTTTCGCAGTGTGATGTCACGTGCATGCAGCTGCAGTACGGTTTGGCCATCCATTTTCTGGAGTCGACCGGTCATTTCTATGGGGGTAATAAGGCCGTCGGAGGCCATGCAGGCGCCTTCGCATTGCTTCAGTTCTTTGCTGAACCACTGTTTCATATTCTGATCCACATCGGTACTGTATTCAGGCGGTACCAGATCATGAATCCGCTTTGTCAGGAGAACAGGTTTGGCGGTCTTAACGGACTTGCAGGCCTGTTCGTTTGCGGAAAGGATGTTGCCTTCGCGATCGAGGACGTAGACGGCATCCGGCGAATGCTCGAAGATCTGCCTAAGTCGGTCTTCGCTCTCGGCATGTTGGCGAGTGCGCTCATTGACTTTTCGTTGCAGTTTCCGATTCCAGAGCAGAATCAGGCAGAGCACAATTCCAACCGCTGCAGCACAGGTGGCGGCGGCGCCGAGTATCTCTTCTGCAGATATCGAGTTCCGAACGTACTCGGAGCCCAGCCATTTGGCCTGTATGCGATTCAATGTGCCGCTTTTCCGCGCATGAGCTATGCCTGTGTTAAGTATATCCAGCAGTTCATGCTCCCCTTTCTTGACGGCCATGCCGAGTCGGGCTGTATAGATAGGGTCGCCGATAGTTTTAAGATCGCTGGAGTCGGTGGCATACAGGTAGTGCTGCGTTGCCAGTTCATTGCCGATCATGGCATCCACCTCGCCTTTAACAACGAGGTCTACGCATTCCGCGATGGTTTGCACAAAGCGAATCTGGCAGCGGACTCCACGGCGCTGAAGGATTTCCAGGGCATGTCCGGAACCCATGACGGCTATTCTACAGTTGTTCAGGGAGTAAATATCGTGAATGTCTTCCCGGTCGCTTTTGATGTAAAGAGC
>JAROAZ010000049.1 GCA_029432775.1 Pontiellaceae bacterium B12227
TGCCCCAGGAAGGCGCACCTTTTTTCAAGCGCTCTGTTGCCTTATGAAGGTATAAAAAATAAACTGTCTTCATGAATGATAAAGAATTAGCAAATCCCGAAAGCTGGATATCCGAACACGGCGACTATCTTTTTCAGTTTGCCTTTGTACGCCTGCGAAACCGCGCGGCGGCTGAAGATGCCGTTCAGGAAACCTTTCTGGCGGGCATAAAAGCACTCGATCGTTACAACGGGAAAACCCCAGTGAGATACTGGCTGCGGGGAATTCTGCGACATAAAGTCGTCGATTACATCCGCAAGGCTTCGAGGGAAATTGCGGTGGATGAAACCGAAAGTAATGAAATCCTGGACAGTCTCAAATTCAAGGCCTTCGGTATTCCGACGCAGCACCCGCCGGACTGGAAATTTGACCCCAAACATGCCTACGAGCAGAAAGAGTTCTGGGAGGTTTTCTACGGATGCATGTCCAAATTGAAGGACTCTATGGGACAGGCCTTCACCCTGAAAGAACTGGAAGGCTGGTCCACCGAAGAAATTTGTAAGGAACTGAACCTGAAGCCGAACAATCTATGGGTCGTGCTCCACCGCGCCAGAACACAGCTTAAAAGTTGTCTGGAAGCAAACTGGGACAGGGTCTGATGGAGATAAATTATGATCGCATGTAAACAAGTAGCAAAAGCACTGGCGAATCATCGCTACTATGAACTCCCCTGGTGGAGGCGTCTTCCGATGTTTGCCCATATCAAACTCTGCGTCATGTGTGGCAAATACCACCAGCAGGTCGTGACCATGCAAAAAGGCGTTCACGATTACCTTGAACATGAAGACGCCGGCGATATTGAAACACACGTGCATCTGTCAGATGAAGCGAAACAGCGGATTCAGGACGCGATGAAACAGAACAAGTGAAACCTTCCCCATCCAGCGCAGCCGAGAAAAAACGGTCCATCAGCATTCCCCTGCTGTTCATGCATATCAGCTGCGCTGGAATCTTTTTTGTTCAAGGCGGCTGGCCCGCATTCATTATTTTTTTCCTGATGTATGTGCTACATGTTTTTGCGCTTACAGCCGGCTACCACCGCTACTTCTCCCACAAAACCTATAAAACCAGCAGGGGCTTTCAATTTATCCTGGCCCTGCTCGGAACTACAGCCGCACAGAGAGACCCGCTCTGGTGGGCGAGTCACCACCGCTTACACCACCAGCATTCCGACACGGAAACGGACGTTCATTCACCGAAACACCACGGCTTCTGGTGGGCCCACATCGGCTGGGTGATGAAGCGCGAGCTGAGCACAACCGATTTCAGCCGGATAAAGGACTTTGCAAAATATCCTGAACTCGTGTGGCTCAACCGGCATCCCTACGCTCCGGCCTTTGTGCTCGCCCTGCTGCTGCTTATCATCGGCAGCGCACTGAACGTTCTTTTTCCACCCCTTGGAGTCAGCGGTTGGCAGTTTGTCTTCTACGGTTTTTTCCTGAGTACCGTGGCGGTCTATCACGTCACCTTCTGCATTAATTCCATCGCGCACATGTACGGCAAAAAACGCTATGCAATTGCCGACGACAGCCGTAACAACTGGCTGCTCGCCCTGCTGGCCATGGGCGAAGGCTGGCACAACAACCATCACCGCTATGCCGTATGCGCCCGTCAGGGGTTCCGATGGTGGGAAATTGATTTCAGCTACATGATACTCCGTGTACTGCAATGGTTTCACATCGTGTGGGACATTCGCGAACCACCCAAAAGCATCCTTGCTGAAGAGAGGATCTGATGGATCCGCTTACTGCTTTCGGACCGATGCTGCTCACCGGATTTATCGGGGCCTTCATTACTTTTTCCATCCTCTGGATCATTCAGTTAATCCGTAAAGATGCCGGTGTGGTGGACATCGGTTGGACGGCCGGGGTCGGGGCGATGGCCATCTATGCCGCGTTCACCGGAGAAGGATGGCTGCCCCGCCGCATACTGATCGGAGCAATGGGAGGAGCCTGGTCGCTCAGACTCGTACTCTACATTCTGAAAGACCGGATTCTTGTCGAGAAAGAAGATTCCCGCTATCAGCGCCTACGGGCACACTGGGGAAAAAAGGCCCATGCGTGGTTTTTTGTCTTTTTCACCTCCCAGTCGCTTTTAGTGGTGCTGTTCGCCCTGCCCTTCCTTGCCGGTGCCTCCAAAGCAGAACCGGCCCTGAGTCCCTTTGACCTACTTGCCATTGCCATGTGGCTGCTCGCCATGGGAGGCGAATGGCTGGCGGATCTGCAGCTGGCCAGTTTCCGCAATCAAACTTCCAACATAGGGAAAGTCTGCCGCGACGGCCTCTGGAACTATTCCCGCCATCCGAACTATTTTTTTGAATGGCTGCACTGGTTCGCGTATGTGCTGTTGGGAATTGGATCGCCCCTTTTCCTGCTGACGTTGATTGGCCCGGTCGCCATGTATATCTTTCTAATGAAACTGACCGGCATTCCCCATGTAGAGCGGGAAGCACTCGCCAAACGTGGCGAGGCCTATCGGATTTATCAGCAAACAACACCCATGTTAATCCCCTGGCCGAAAAAAACGCGTAAGGATTTTTCGACCCCCGCGAACCACAGCAACGGAGATTATAAATGATCGATTTTATGAACCTTGCTGAAAAAGGAAAAATGCCGGACACCGCCATACGGGCCGGAATCAGAAAACTGTTGCGCGACCGCCTCAAGATGGAATCAGTGTCTTCGCACGAAGAGCAACTGGAGTCGTTATACAAATTCAGCAGCAGAATCGCTGAAGGGCCGATTGCAGTCGCCACCGATACCGCCAACGAACAGCACTATGAAGTTCCGTCGGAATTTTTTCAGACTTTTATGGGTCCACACCTCAAGTACAGCTGCGGTTATTGGACAGTAGCGGATACAACCCTGAAAGAATCCGAGGCGTTCATGCTCGATCTGACCTGTAAACGTGCCGGACTGGTTGACGGCATGGATATCCTGGAGCTGGGCTGTGGGTGGGGCTCACTCTCGCTCTGGATGGCGGAACATTTTCCGAACTCGCAAGTCGTGTCCGTTTCCAACTCCCGCACACAGAAAAAATTTATTGATGCGCGCGGCTTCCGGAATCTGGAAGTCATTACAGCCGATATGAACGACTTCGATACGGCCCGCCGGTTTGACCGTGTTGTATCGGTTGAAATGTTTGAGCACATGCGGAACTGGCATGAACTGTTGCGTCGGATCAACGGCTGGCTGAAGCCGGAGGGAAAGCTGTTTATTCATATTTTCGTGCATCGGGAACTTGCCTATCTGTTCAACGATTCAGGTGAAGTCAACTGGATGGCTGAACACTTTTTCAAAGAAGGCATGATGCCTTCCGAGTCGCTGCTTTCACTGACCAACGGCGACATGCTGATTGAGCGATCCTGGCGCGTGAACGGGAAACACTATGCCAAGACGCTCCGCGCCTGGCTCGAACGCATCGACCAAAACGATACAGACGCCATTTCCACTCTGGAGCAGCAGTATGGGACTGAGGAGGCCCGGCTCCAGTTTGGACGATGGCGCATTTTCTTTATGGCCTGTGAAGAGCTCTTCGGATTCAAAGGAGGAGAACAATGGTACGTTGCACATTACCTCATGCACAAGCGCTGAGCGCTCTACTGTTAACAGGACTGCTTATTATGACTGGATGCACTTCAAAATCTAAAAACCGCTCGCCAGACTGGACAAAAAACACAGCCGTCGTTGAACAAACGGCTGAAATGGAAACGATCCAGCCCGGTAGTGACATCGAACGGGAAGCGCTTCTGCGCTTCAACCATTTCTATGCAGCATACTCCTCGGAATCAATCCGTGCTGGTGTGCGGGGACTCTACGCGGAAGATGCCTGGTTTGGCGATCCCTTCCATATTGTCGAGGGCATTGATGCAATCGAGCACTACTTCCTTGTGATGGCCGAACCGGTTGAGTCGTGCACGTTCACCGTCGATTCCATGCAGCGCAGTGGTATCGATTATTTTGCCCGCTGGACGATGGTCCTCGAATCCAAGGCAGCCAAAGGCGAAGTTATCACGACTATCGGGATATCGCATGTGCGTTTCAACACGGAAGGGAAAGTGATCTTCCAACAGGATTACTGGGACTCCAGCTCCATGATGGAACGACTTCCAATCGTTGGATACTGGACCCGCCTCGTGAAAGATCGCATTGAAAAAGGATTAGAAAAATGAAAACATTAACAGCGTTAGCTTCAGTTATATTTGTGATGGGATGCACATCCGCACCCAGGGAGAATTCTATGAAATCTATTTATGATGTCGAAGCCGTAACCATTACCGGCGAGACGGTCAAGCTGGAGGCGTACAAAGGAAAAACGCTGCTGATCGTCAACACCGCCAGCAAGTGCGGCTTCACCGGACAGTACGACGGGTTGCAGGCACTCTACGAAACCTACCGGGACAAAGGCTTTGTGGTTCTCGGTTTCCCCTCAAATGATTTCCTCAAGCAGGAACCCGGCACCGATGACGAGATTGCTTCATTCTGCAAACTGAACTACGGCGTCACGTTTCCAATGTTTGGAAAAATCTCCGTCAAAGGCGCTGATCAGCATCCCCTGTACACCTTTCTGACCTCTAAGGAATCCAATCCTGAATTCAGTGGTAAAATCTCATGGAATTTCAACAAATTCCTGATTTCTCCTGATGGAAAGATTATCAACCGTTATGGCAGCCGGACCAAGCCGTCCGACAAAAAACTGATCGAAGCGATTGAAGAGTCGGTCAAATAACATGAAAACCATATTTACCGCACTGGTGCTTCTGGCGTTGGCAGGATGTAAGTCGACCTCTCACCTCAAGGTTGTTTCCGACTTCGATGCAGAGCGTTACACGGGCATCTGGTACGAAGCAGCCAGATATCCACATCGTTTCGAAAAAGGAATGAGCGCGGTTTCCGCAACCTACTCGCTGAATGATGACGGAACCATCAAAGTTCAGAATCGCGGCTACCTGGATAAAAAATCAAAATGGAAGGAAATTGAAGGCGTCGCCAAATTCAAGGGGGCGGCCAATGAGGGCTGGCTCAAAGTCAGTTTCTTTAAACCGTTCTATGCATCCTATAAAATCATTTACCTCGATGATTCCTATCGTAATGCCATTATCGCAGGCCCCTCCTACGGTTACCTCTGGATCCTGACGCGCGATCCGGATTTACCCAAAGCGGAACTTGATCAGCTGATTTCCAGGGCTCGGAACTTCGGTTACGACGAGGAAAAAATCATCCTTGTTGATCAGCAAAGGAATCAATTATGAAAGAGTTGATCACTGTTCACGGGGAGCGGGCCGGCAAGTGTATACCGTCAGATAAATAATGCTCGAATGAACTCAGGGATAACGGGGATGAATGATCAGACCAAACGCATTGCAGTCATCGGCTCAGGAGTAGCGGGATTAACCGCCACCCATCTTCTACAGCGGAAGTACAAAGTGACTCTGATCGAAAAAAGTGGACGCATCGGAGGACACACCCATACCGTAACACTTCCGAATGGACCCGATGCCGGAACCCCGGTGGATACCGGCTTTATTGTCATGAACCACCGCAACTATCCGCTGTTCACCAAGCTGCTGGAGCAACTGAATGTTGGACTGCGCGACAGCGATATGTCCTTCGGCTATCATGACGTTCCCTCGGGGCTGCAGTATTGCGGCAGTGGACTCGACGGGCTGTTTGCTCAGCGCAGGAATCTGGTATCGCCTCCTTTTCACCGGATGCTGCGCGACACGATGCGCTTCTTTAAAACCGCGCAGAACGATCTGAACAACACCGGTCTGGCAACGGAATCGCTGGGAGAATATCTCACACGCAACCACTTCGGAGCGGAATTTATTGACCATCATCTGATTCCGATGGGTTCTGCCATCTGGTCAACACCCTGCGAAGAAATGCTTGAATTCCCCGCCCTGAGTTTCATGCAGTTTTTTCATAACCACGGGCTGCTGACTGTAAAAGACCGGCCGCAGTGGAGAACAGTGGTCGGCGGCAGCAGTTCTTACATTGAAAAGATGAGAAAAGGGTGGACGAACGTTTCGATTGTAACCGGTGCCAACATATCCGGCATCAGGCGAGGTCAGGATGTGGAGATCATTTTTGACGGAGGAACAAAAGAGACCTTTGATGAAGTCGTTATTGCCACGCATGCGAATCAGGCCATTCAACTGCTTCTGGATCCCTCGGCAGAAGAATCAAACTGTCTCGGATGCTGGAAATACACTAAAAGCAGGACACTGCTTCACACCGACGAAACGGTGATGCCCCCGATTAAGAAGGTCTGGAGCTCCTGGAATTTCCAACGTCTGGAAGGGGCGAAAACCAGCCTGACTTACCATATGAACCGACTGCAGGGTTTAGAGACGAAACAACAGTATTTTGTATCGCTCAACCTGCCGAAAGATCCCGAAGGCATTATCAGGGAGTTCGACTATGAACATCCAATGTATACGCGCAAGGCGCTCGCCAGCCGGACAAAACTCAAAGAAATTAACGGCTGTAACCACACCTGGTTTGCCGGCAGCTATTTCGGCAACGGCTTCCATGAAGATGCCGTGCGATCCGGAGTGGACGTGGCCCGCGGATTTGGGATCGATTTATGAACAGTCGAATCTATACCGGTAACGTGATGCATGCACGAAAGTCCCCGGTGCAGCATCGTTGGAAGTTGCCCTTCTACTTCTACGCCATAGATCTCGACGAGCTCCCGGAGCTGGACCGGACGGTTAAAGGATTCGGTTACAACCATTGGAAACCCGTCAACCTTCAGGATGATGACTATTTGAAAGGTGCCGGTGGATTTCGTGAACGCCTGGCGGAGCATATCGACTGCCGCGGGGTCGACCGGATCGTATTAATCACTGTGGCCCGCTTTATGACGAAAGTGTTCAATCCGGTCAGCTTTTATTATTGTCTGGATAAAGACCGGCGCCCGGTCTGCATGGTGGCGGAAGTGAACAACACCTTTAAAGAACGTCACCTGTACATGATGAGAGCGGACGGCAGGTTTCCAGTGCACTGCAATGATGACAAACAGTTTCATGTATCCCCCTTTAACAATATGGACGGGCACTATGAATTTTCATTTTCCGAGCCGGGTGATGAACTCAAGATTGATATCAGGCTGATCCGGGATGAGACACTGATCATGACCGCGGTCCTGTGGGGAGCAGGAAAAGAACTTAACACTTCCAACCTTTGGAAAACCGTCCTTCGCCATCCATTTACAGCGGCGCTTACGATGCCGCGGATCATTTGGCAGGCCGCATTGCTCTACTTTAAGAAAAAACTTACAGTTTTCCGTAAGCCGGAGCCCGTGCATTCGAACACCATTATTGGAATAGAAAAATCGATACCATCCTGATGGGATATCCTGATGAAAGTGATTGAGAAAAAGAAAGAACCAGTACAGGCCTCTCCGTTTGAGAAGAAATGCCTTCATCTGTTGGATAAACACCTGAAAAATATTACGTGGGGGCATCTGGTTATCGAGCTGCCTGACGGAACCGAAAACCACTATGGCGGCGACTCTCCCGAAAAAAGAATCATTGTAAACCGATATCGTTTTTTCAGCCGGCTGGTACTGGGCGGCAATATCGGTCTCGGCGAGACCTGGACCGACGAGGATTGGGACAGCCCGGACCTGACCGGCGTGCTGGAACTGTTTATCCATAATATAGGTGCTCTTAGAAAAAGCGGGCTTTCCGCCACCGTTGCCAAGCGGGTTGTAAACGCCGTCGAACATGCCAGAAATAAAAACACGAAAGAAGGAAGCCGGCGAAACATTCAAGCGCACTACGATCTGGGTAACGATTTCTACCGTCTGTTTCTGGACCATGAAACGATGATGTATTCTTCCGGCATTTTCCAATCCCCGGAAGAATCACTGGTGGATGCACAGCGACATAAAATTCACCGGCTGATTGAGCTGGCGGATATCCGCAAAGAACATCATGTGCTTGAAATCGGATGCGGCTGGGGAGGGTTCGCCCTTGAAGCAGTCCGGAAAACGGATTGCCGTGTAACTGGAATTACGATCTCCGAAGAGCAGTTCAACTATGCCAAAAAGCAAGTTGCCGAGGAAGGCCTCGAAGACCGAATTGAGATTCTTATGATCGACTACCGCGATTTGCAGGGCCAGTTCGACCGCATTGTTTCCATTGAAATGCTTGAAGCGGTCGGACATGCCTATTATGGAACCTACTTCGAAACCTGCGACCGACTGCTGAACCCCAATGGCCGGGTGATTCTGCAGGTCATAACGATTCCTGACCAGCGGTACGACGCCTACCGGTCCAATCCCGACTGGATTCAGAAGCATATCTTTCCCGGCGGTATGCTGCCTTCCTTAACCGAACTGTCGAAGGCCATGACTACAAGCTCCTCGTTCACCATCGAACACCTTTCTAACATCGGCCTTGATTACGCCGAAACCCTGCGACGATGGCGCAGTGGATTTGAGCAGAAAAAAAACGAGCTCATCAAACTGGGATACGATGAAACATTCCAACGAAAATGGATCTACTACCTTTGTTATTGTGAGGCTGGATTTCAGACCCGGTTTACAAACAACCTACATCTCGTCCTCGCCCGACCGGGAGAAGACATTTATTGACCGGTTGAATTGTTAAAAATGCCATCGGTGGCATACGGGTTGGTGGCATAGCGATAGGCCGCGAAGGGATTGGAAAACGATGTTCCGAAATGGAGCTTTCCATCGTAACGAACCGTACCGGAGTGAAAGAGATCCGCCTGTGTATTGGAATAGTCGGCAACGTTTCCAAACTGGTCGTAAGCCCCAACAGAGATCGTGGCCGAACTTGCTGCAGGGTTTACTGCCGTGTCTAAACCATCATTTCCACTGGCCACAAACACCGCGACTCCTTTCGACGCCGCATACTGAACGGCCTGCTCAAGAAAACCGACCTCGTCATAGGTTCCGAAACTCATATTAATGACATCGATATCCGAGTTGATGGCATAATTAACGGCATTCATCAACACGTCCGAAGAAGTCATACCCTCATCATCGAACACCCGTACCGCAAGAACCGGTGCGCCCGTATCTCCTGCCACCTCGCCTTCTGGAGTGATGGCTCCGGAAGCAATTAGGGAAACCAGCGTGCCATGCCCGGTCGGGTCCGAAATTTCAGCACCGGGATTCAGCGCATCGTAGGTTCCGCGGATAAAATCCATCCCGGCATATTGCGGGTCCAGCCCCGAATCAAATACGGCAATGGCCCGCTCCCCGGGCTGCAGCCCCAGGTTCATCCCGGCATGTGTGCCGGAAATGGGTACATTCGGGTTTCCCATGTTTGGAAATGCCAGATTCGGCTCGGCCCCATCCACCCCCGGCTGCGCATGAGCAATTCTCATGGCCTCCTCTACCGTCATATCATCGTTCAGCCGGATCCGGTAGAGCCCCGGCGGATTGATCACCTCAATCACCGTGCCATTCAGTTTTTTCAGCAGCGCATTCAGATCGTCAATCGACGAGCCCTCTTCGAAACCGATCATGATTTCGCCGCGTACATAGTTGACTCCGTTCGTACCTTTCACCACATCAAGGATGCGCCCTTTCGGGGTCATGGGCCGGGCGGCGGAAGCACTTTCGCCAAACACGCGAATGGTGGAAACCTGATAGAGGTCGCCCAACGGACTGCTCACCTGCTTCCACTGAATAGAATAGCTGTTAGGAGCGACCAGCTGGTTAATCAACCGTTCCACCGTGGTATCCTCCCACTCGCCGTCAATCCGCCCCAGTTCGAGCGATGGGTCGATCAGTACGTCGGCCCCGCGCTGCTCGAACAGCGACAGAATCTTGGAAAGCGGTGTCCCCTCGGATTTCAGCCAGACACGCTCCCCCTCGATACGAAGCGAAGCCGCCTGAGCAGAAAAGCCCAGCAGCAGAATTCCAATGGTTGGAAATAATTTCATGATCGAATAATAACGCCCATCCACTGGAAAACAATGCGCGATTTATTCGATGAGTTTCAGCCAGTCGAGGTTGACCAGCTTGCGTCCGCCCCAGTCAGGTTTGAACAGAACATAGATGTTATGCGTTCCACTGACCGTTTCCAGCAGGTCGGTTTCAATGGTTTTCCAGGCAGTCCAGCCGCCGGTAAATTCAGCTGGGAACTTGGCAATCATCTTCCCCCACTCATTATCAATGCGGACTTCGAAATGCCCGAAACGCTGACCGCAGGCCACTCGGGCCTGCACCTTCACCGCACCATCAAAATTGACCCGATCAAAACGTACCATGCTGTTGGGCTCGGTTTCACACACCATCCAGCCTTTTACGCCATCGGCTTCGTGAAAGGCGGTCCGGCAGCCGCGCTTGTCGTTACACCGGTCGACCTGAATCAATTCTCCAACCCCTGGAACCCCGATGCCGCGCAGGGAAGGAACCACTTTTCTGATGGTGCCGTCTTTCTTGAATTCAAGATAATCTGCCCGCATGGAGCGTAGCTTGTTGTATCCACTCACATCCCACCAGTGATAGAAAAGAATCCAGCGGTCTTGATATTTCTGGACCGAGTGGTGGTTCGTTCCCTGTGAAATGTTGTCCATGATTTTACCCTGATACACATAGGGGCCCATGGGGTGGTCCCCCATTGCATAACCGATGGTATATCCTTCTTCCGGAAACGTATGAGCAAAGGTGATGTAATATTTTCCATCGTGCTTAAACGGAAACGAGCCTTCTTTATATCCCGCCGGCAAATGCTCCACGAGAATCGGCGGGGCCGCAATCTCCTTCATGTTCTCTTTCAGCGGAGCCACGAACAGTTCATGCCCGCCCCCGAAAAACAGATAGGCCTTGTTATCGTCATCCAGCAACAGGCCCGGATCAATTCCGCTTACACCATCAATATAATTCGTTTCCCAGACAAACGGTCCCTCGGGACTGTCGGACACCCCCACCCCGATCCGGCGGAAAGCGGAGCCGTCCAGAGGCTCGGCGGGATAGTAATAATAATATTTTCCATCCTTCCCGATGCAGTCCGGTGCCCACATCGCAAACGAGTTTTTTTTGCCCCACGGCACTTCATTCTGATCCAGCACCGGACCGAGATCGGTCCACGTTGCCCCGCCATCAAGCCGGAAAATCCGATACCCCGGCATGCAGAAACGCGGCATGTCCACCCCTTCCGGCGGCACACAGTCGCCCGAAGGATAGACATAGAGGTTATCATTAAAAACGCGCGCCGTAGGGTCCGCCGTATATACATGCGTCACCAACGGGTTCTGTGCCGAAACCATAATAACGACTCCAACCGCCAATACTGCACTTATAAACTTCTTCATCTCGCTCTCCCTCACTTATAATTGTGAGAACTGTAACAACAAACCATGGCCTGACAACAAAAAACCGCCCTCGCGGCTTTCCTGGTCGCCCGGCTTGATAGCAATGCAAACCTCGCCAAAAAAAGTTAAATTACACCATGGCTGGTACTTGCAGAATAAATTGCGGAAGCCCGGTCAACATGACTCGATTTTTATTTACTGACCAATCATCGGACAAGGGTACTCCTGACAGGATGGTTTTTCAAACTCTGCCCTCCTCTCAACCCCGGTTTTCGGACTATAAATGTCAGCCTCCCCCGCATACGCCCCAGGCGAACGGATACACCGAAGCCTGTATTGGAATCATTAAGAAACAATGCCTCAATTAAATAATTTGTTTCACCCCGGATATTGCATGAGTGGTGTATTATCTCTCGCAGAGCAACTGTGTGCTGGCTGCATTACAGTTTCTGGAAGAATATGAACTGGTTGAAGTGGTTGACCGCACCGATAACAGGACATGAAGGTTTATGACGTCACCAACCGCGGCAGAGCTGTTCTCAAACAACTTTGCGGTGAATAAACCCCTATTCGCCGCACAATATGCGGCGATTGCCGCGTATCAGTCTACGTAGTGCGTTTTGGCCCGGATGATATACACCACCAATTTATCATCTTTGATGGAGTAGACAACCCGGTCCTGATAACTGAGCCTGACGGAATAAAATCCCTTTAGGTCACCAACGAGAGCCTTTCCTGAATAAGGATCAACAGCAATCCGGTTCCTGAGAATATCCATCAGCTTTTTCTTTAACTTCGGCGTAAGCTTTCGGATGTCCTTTTCAGCCTGGCGTGAAAAGCGAATTTCGTAGGTCACTGCGGCTCTCCGAAGACCTCTTCGAATGAGCGGGTATTGCCACTTTCGACCTCTTTACAGGCCTGATCAAAATCTTCCCGAAATCCTTTAGCTGAAAGCAAAGACAGCGTCTCCTGCAGACTTTCAAACTCCTCTTCAGACATCAGCACTGCAGCCCCATCTTTGTGGCTGATGTGATAGATCTCATGTTTCTGATTTACGCCCTTCATCAGGTCAAAGAAAGTTTTTCTGGCATCTGTTGCGGTAATTGTGGACATAGCCACCTCCATGCGTACACTTTTATGTACACCCTTCTACATCCGTATTTTGACCCTGTCAACTCCAGTCTGAACAACCATTTGACTCACGAGTTGAACCCCTACACGTTAACCGTGTAATGGGACAGGTCGATTTAACGAACAGGCCTCCCTATCAGGAATAAATCCCGTCACTTTCGCCACAGTAACTTTCGTAAACATGCTCGAAAAGAGCGGAGCATTTGGAGCTGAAGAGCTCGCGGGTGTAAGTTGGAGGCAGGCCGGTGCCGAGTTCGTCTTCGATGGCCAGGCGGACTTTGGCCCGCGCCTGCGTCTGGCGACGCCAATCCAGGGCGAGCAGAGATTTGAGCCGGTCCAGTACCTGATGGGCAACCTTCTTCACCTCATCGCGTTCCTCGGTCGATAATTCGGGGCCGGGACGGGTGAGAATATCAAAGATGGTCAGTTCCCCGCAATTTTTTCGACAGATACAAAACTGATAAAATCTTAGAGACCAGTAAGCCTTTCAGCCAGAAGAACCCCATGAAAGATATTGATAGAGAGTAGAAGTTTTTTGCCTAAGCCGGAATACCCAGCGTCAGGACGGGAAACTTTGGATGTTGAGATGGTAACGGGTGTGCTTGAGCTCGCCGGTGCGGATGAAAGCTCCCCTTTCCACCAAGCCCTTTAGATCGCGCGTTGCGGTCGATGCGGAGGTCTTGGCGATACTGATATAGTTATCGGCACTTAAGCCGCCTTTAAATCCTTCCAAACCCTCGGCAAACATTCGGGCGAGAACCTTATGCTGGCGGGCATTAAGCTGATCGCCCAACCGATCAAAGAAACGGGCCTTCTCGATGAGAAAATCAACGCACAGGATCGTATAGGCCTGCGCATCCAAAATGGTTTCCGCGAAGTAGTGAAGCCACTCGGTGATTTCCAGTTTTCGGTTCGCCCGTTCCAACGCTGCATAGTAATCTTTTCGCTTCGCTTCGATGGTGCGGGCCAACGCGATCAAGGTGGGCTGCTCTAGATTCTGCGACAAGGCCTTTTCGGATATGGCGCGGCCAACCCGTCCATTGCCATCTTCAAATGGATGAATGCTGACAAAATAGAGATGGGCAAGACCCGACCGAATCAATGCAGACAAAGGCTGTTTACCGGTTGGTGCGGTTTGGTTGAACCATTGTATGAAACCATCCATCTCCGGCTTCATCCGATCCGATGGCGGAGCCTCAAAATGTACCTTCCGTTTACCAACGTGCCCCGACACAACCTGCATCGGATCCGTGGATGTGCGATAGCGGCCAACATCAATCAAATCGCGCCTTCCCAGCACAAGCATCGAATGCCAGTTGAAAAGGGTATCGTGCGACAGAGCTTCCTCCCATTTTTCATAGACGCTAACAGTCATTTCCGCGACACCCTGCTCTGCCGGAGGAATGCGGCCATGCTCCGTCGGCAGTCCAAATTGATGCCGAATCGAGGACTGCAGGCTGTCCCGATTCAGGTATTCCCCTTCTATTTCAGACGTCTTCAGCGCCTCCTCGCTCATCAGTTCGATTTTGAGCGCTGTTTTCTCGCTCTCCTCAAGATGCTTGTACGATCCCAACAAAATGCCCGACGTAGTTAGAAACCTTGATTCCAAGGCCGTAAATGCAGCTTCGTCGTATTTAAAATTTGGCCAGTCCGGCAGTTCCCAATTCCATTTCATGAGCTATAACCCTCTTTTATATGGCTCATATATACCTATTTTATGGGCTATAAAGAAATCCTTTATAGCCAAAAAAAGTTCGCCCTAAGCGATGATCGGTGTCCTGGTCGGATGAACTGGGGTTTAACTTTGTGGAGAACGGAGAGCGAACGGAGAATCTCGGGAGAAATTAGGCTCCAAAAACGTATTTCTGGGGTTGAGAGAATCGGATAGGAGCGAAATTTCGGCGCACAGCATTTCAATTCGCTCACGCAACCGCCTCAAGCAGTTACGGTTATAAGCGGGTGTTTTGAGGGCATAAAAAAACGGCGATTCCCGAAGGAGTTCGCCGTAAGAAAAAATGGTCGGCCCGGCTGGACGGAAATGCGAACTTCTCTATGGGGACTCTCCATTCAATCAGGTACCGATTAGGACGGAAATGCGAAAAGCGAAAATCC